>JBCBPG010000016.1:0-16354 GCA_039820865.1 Pseudomonadota bacterium | reverse complement strand
CGAAAGCGTATGAAATCGCTCGCATAGGTCGTGACGGCGGTGTCCGAGATCGTGGCGCTGCCGGTCGCCGGCGCGTCGAAGCGGGTCTGGGCAGGCGTGTCGAACACCAGCGGTACGGCCCCGACGCCGGACGGCAGGCCGAGCGCGCTGAACACCAGCACGCCAGCCCCGACCATGGTCACAACGCAACGTCCCATCACAGCACCGAGACACGCCCCACACCCTGCAGACTGGTCGGCCGGGCCGGCATCAATGCGGCGTGGCCGCAGCGATTTCGGGGCGTTCCGGGTTGCGGCGTTGACGTCGGCAACCAGCTTCGCGAGGTTGTGGACGGTTCAGGGAGGGATGATGGACCGGCGACGCTTCATGGCCGGCGCACTCGCCAGCGCGACCGCCACCGCGGGCTGCGGCATCGACCCGCGCACCCCGAACGTCGCCTCGCTCTATGCCCATACCCGCCAGCTCGACGCGGCCAAGCGGCGCCCGCTGATCACGATCCCCGGCATCCTCGGCTCGCGGCTGCGCCAGGTCGACCTCTCCGGCGGCCCGGGGCGCTTCGTCTGGGGCGGCGAGCGGCGGCTCTCGCTCAACCCCTTCGACAGCGCCCAGGACGCGCAGGCGCTGGCGCTGCCGATCGGGCAGGGGACCGAGCCGCTGGAATGGCTGGTCGACGACATCCGCCCCGACGGCGTGCTGCGCCGCGCGCGCGCCGACATCCTGGGCGAGACGGTGGAGGAGGAGGTCTATGACGGCCTCGTCGCCGTCCTCAACACCGCCGGCTACGAGTTCAGCCGCACCGTCGAAGAGGAGGTCGCCCGGCGCGGCGAGAACCCAGGCTCGCTCGAATACCCCTACGACTGGCGGCGCGACATCGTCGAGGCGGCGCGCGGCCTCGACCTCTTCGTCGAGCGCAAGGCCCGCCAGGTCGAGCGCGTGCGCCAGGCGCGCTATGGCCGCACGCTCGAGGCCGAGGGTCTCCGCTTCGACTTCGTCGCCCATTCGATGGGCTCGCTGGTGCTGCGCTACTGGCTGATGTACGGCGGCGAGGACCTGCCGGCGGACGGCACGCTGCCCGAGCTCACCTGGGCCGGCACCCGGCGCGCGGGTACGGTGATCATCGTCGCGCCCCCCAATTTCGGCTCGGTCTCGTCCTTGCGCGCGCTGATCGAGGGGCGCTCCTTCGGCCCGCTCCAGCCGGAGTATCCGCCCGCGCTCCTCGGCACCCATCCCGCGCTCTACCAGCTCATGTCGCGCGACCGGCACATGCGCCTGCGCGTCGGCAGCGCCGATGGCAAGGTGCCGGGCAGCCTCTACGACGTCGCGACCTGGGAGGAGAACGGCTGGGGCATGTTCGACACGGCCGAGGGGCCGATCCTCGACATGCTGCTGGGCGAGGGCGGCCGGCCGGACAACCGCCTGCGCCGCGTGCGCGGCCATGTCGCCCGATGCCTGGCCCGCGCCGAGCACCTGCACCGCGCGCTCGACCGCGACGCGCTCGGCCAGCCGGAGGACTTCGATCCCCATCTCGTCGTCGGTACCGGCCTCGACACGCCCGCGACCGGCATCCTGGGTGCCGAGAGCCGGCGGATCGAGGACCTGACCCTCGAGGAGGGCGACGGCGTCGTGCTGCGCGCCTCGGCGCTGATGGACGAGATCGGCTCCGGCGCGCCGGCACGGCCGGGGCGGGTGGCACTGCGCTACGGCACCACGCTGCTCTTGCCGGGCGAGCATGTCGACCTCACCCGCGGCGCCGTGTTCTCGGACAACCTGCTCCACTGGCTGACCGTCGGCGCGCCGGTCCGCCGGAGTTGAGCCGGCTGCCTGACGGCGCTGCGTCGCGCGCACCCGCGCCGTTCGGGAGCGCTTTCCGACCTAACGGAAACGCCCGCGCCCTCCCACGTCATCGTTGCCGCGATCCCGTTACCATTCAGCGAACGCTGCCGGACGCGCGGACGCAACGGGATGTTCATCCGCGTCGCCCTATCCTGACGCGGCCGGGCAGGGCGCCCGTGCTCACGTCAGGTTGGACTACGCTCTAAGGCACGCGCACCCCGCGCGGTGCCGAGGCGCGCGACTCCGCGCGGTGCTGAGGGCGCGCGGCGTTTACTGGCTGTAGGTCTCGTCGAGGGCGTAGCCGGCGGCGCGGACGGTGCGGATGGGGTCGCGCTCGGCGCCGTTGTTCAGCGCCTTCCTCAGCCGACCGACATGGACGTCGACGGTGCGCGCCTCGACATAGACGTCGCGGCCCCAGACCAGGTCGAGCAGCTGCTCGCGCGAGAAGACGCGGCCCGGGCGCTGCATCAGGCAGTCGAGCAGGCGGAACTCGGTCGGGCCGAGATGCACCTCGCGGTCGCCGCGGCGCACGCGCCGGGTCTCGCGGTCGAGCAGCAGGTCGCCGAAGGTCGCCACATCGGCCGCCAGCGTCGGGCGCGAGCGGCGCAGCAGCGCGCGGACCCGGGCGGTCAGTTCGGGCACGCTGAAGGGCTTGGTCAGGTAGTCGTCGGCGCCGGTGTCGAGGCCGCGGACCCGGTCGTCCTCCTCGCCGCGGGCCGTCAGCATGATCACCGGCGTGTCGCGCGTCTCGCCGCGCGCACGGATGCGCCGGCAGATCTCGATGCCGCTCAGCCCCGGCAGCATCCAGTCGAGCAGCACGAGATCGGGCTTGTCCTCGTCGATGGCCAGGAGCGCGTCCTCGCCGTCGGCCGAGACGCGGACGGCGAAGCCCTCCTTGCCCAGGTTGTATTCCAGCAGCGCCGAGAGTGCCTCCTCGTCCTCGACGATCAGCACGCGCGCGGCCATCGGCCGGGCGTCGCGATCGGTCGCGCTGGCCGGACGGGTAGGAGCAGAGGTGTTGCCGTTCTGGGACATGACGTGGGTCTCACTCGATGTCGGGGAATTCACCGAAGGGATCGCCCTTCGGCCGGGGGTCGTCGAGCGGCCGGCCTTCGGCCACGTAATACGTCATCTCGGCGATGAACGTCGCGTGGTCACCGATGCGCTCGAGGTTCTTGGCCACGAACAGAAGCTGGCTGCACAATGAAATGACCCGGGGGTCTTCCATCATGTACGTAATCAGCTCGCGAAAGAGCGAGTTGTACATCTCGTCGATCTCGATGTCCCGGCGCCAGACGCTGACGGCCAGTTCGGTATCGCGCGAGGTGTAGGCGTCGAGCGTCTCGGTAAACAGCGCCTGGGTCTGCTTGCCCATGCGCACGATCGAGCCGGAGACGCGGAGCGGCGGTTTCTCGTTGAGGTACTGTGCGCGCTTGGCGGTGTTCTTGGCCAGGTCGCCGATCCGCTCCAGCGTCGACGAGATCTTGAGCGCGGCGACGACCTGGCGGAGATCGCCCGCCACCGGCTGGCGCAGCGCCAGGGTCTGGATCGCCGCCTCCTCCAGCCGCATCTCCAGCATATCGAGCCGCTTGTCGGCCGCGATCACCTCGCGTGCCAGTTCGCTGTCGCGCGTGCGCACCGCCTCCAGCGCATTGCCGAGCTGTTCCTCGGCAATGCCACCCATCTCGGCGATACCCGCCGAGATTGCCTTCAGGTCGTCGTCGAAGGCGGTGACGATGTGGCGGCTCGTGGCCTCAGTCATTGCGTGTCACGACCCTGAGGCCACGCTCCTCTCTTGCTTGTCCCGGTGCGGGCCAGACTTAACCGAACCTACCAGTAATGTACTGCTGCGTCTTCTCGTGGCTCGGCGCCGTGAAGATCTTGCCGGTTTCGTCGTATTCCAGCATCAGGCCGAGGTGGAAGAAGGCCGTTCTCTGGCTGACGCGGGCCGCCTGCTGCATCGAGTGCGTGACGATCACCAGCGAGTAGTTCTGGCGCAGCTCGGCGATCAGCTCCTCGACCTGCGCCGTGGCGATGGGGTCGAGGGCCGAGCAGGGCTCGTCCATCAGCAGCACCTCGGGCGCCGTCGCCACCGCGCGGGCGATGCACAGACGCTGCTGCTGGCCGCCCGAGAGGCCGGTGCCCGGCGCGTCGAGCCGGTCCTTGACCTCGTTCCACAGCGCGGCGCGCTTCAGGCTCTCCTCGACGATCGCGTCGAGTTCGGGCTTGGTCGAGGCCAGGCCGTGGATCTTCGGGCCGTAGGCAACGTTGTCGTAGATCGACTTGGGGAACGGGTTCGGCTTCTGGAACACCATGCCGACGCGGGCGCGCAGCTGCACCGGGTCGACGTCCTTCTCGTAGATGTTGTTGCCGTCCAGCTCGATCGTGCCCTCGACCCGGCAGATGTCGATGGTGTCGTTCATGCGGTTCAGCGCCCGCAGGAACGTCGACTTGCCGCAGCCCGAGGGGCCGATGAACGCGGTCACCGACTTGTCCTCGATGTCCATCGAGACCTTCTTGATCGCCTGCTTGTCGCCGTAGAACACGTCCACGTCGACGCAGTGCATCTTGATGTCTTTCTTCGCCACCTCTTCCGGGTCACGCACCGGCTGGATGTCTTTCAGGCCCGAGGCGTTGGCCTCGGCAGCGTCGTTCATGGTCTCGGTCATTACCAGCGCCTCTCGAAGCGTTTGCGAAGCAGGACGGCGAGCGCGTTCATCAGGATCAGGAAGATCAGGAGGACCGAGATCGCCGCGGCGGTCTTGTCGTCGAACAGCCGTTCGGAGTTGCTGTTCCATTGGTAGATGAGCGTCGGCAGCACGTTGCCGGGGCTCAGCGGATCGGCCGGCGGCTCCTGGATGAAGCTGTTCATGCCGACGAGCAGGAGCGGCGCGGTCTCGCCCAGCGCCTGCGCCATGCCGATGATCGAGCCGGTCAGGATCCCGGGCATCGCCAGCGGCAGGACGTGGTGGGTCGAGGTCTGCAGCTTGGACGCGCCAAGCCCCAGCGCCGCGTCGCGGATGGACGGCGGTACCGCCCGGATCGAGGCGCGGCCCGCGATGATGATCGTGGGCAGCGTCATCAGCGCCAGCACCGCACCACCGGCCAGCGGCGAGGAGCGGGGCAGGAAGCCGCCGATCGTGAACTCGGTGCCGAAGATGTTGACCGGCACGCCCGCCACGAAGATCGCGAGGCCGAGAAGGCCGAACACGATCGAGGGCACCGCGGCGAGGTTGTTGATGTTCACCTCGATCAGGTCGGTCACCCGGTTCTTGGGCGCGAACTCCTCGAGGTAGATCGAGGCCATCACGCCGATCGGGAAGGCCAGCAGGAAGGTGACCAGCATCGTCCAGAACGAACCGACGACCGCGCCCCAGATGCCGGCCAGCTCGGCCGACGCGCTGTCCGAGAAGCTGAGCAGCCGGGTGTTGAGCCTGGTGACGATCAGGCCCCGCTCCTCCAGGTCCTCGAGCCAGACGACCTGGCGGTCGTTGATCGGGCGCTGCGCGTCGGGACGCTCCATCATCAGCGCCTGCCAGTCGCCCTCGCCAAAGCGCTCGCCCTCGACCGGCTCCATCACGAAGCCAGTGACCTGCTCGCGGGCCACGGTCTCGGCCTTGATCCAGCCGCCGCCCAGCTTGAGGAACAGCGTCGGATCGTCGTCCGACATCTCGAAGGTGATGGTCCGCCGCTCGGTCGCCCTGCGGCGGAGCTCGGTGCGCTTCTCCTCGGCCGCATCGCGGGCGCGCTGGTAGGCCTCGAGCCGGCCCTCCAGCCGGGCGCGGAGATCGGGATCGGTCTCGGTGGCCAGCTGGTCGATCGTGACGTCGATCGCGTTCTGCTGGCGGTCACGCTCGGCAGCGGCGCGCTGCGCCTCGTAGGAGCGACGCTCGCGCAGCGCCTCGAAGATCTCGGTCAGCGCCGAGGGCCCGACCTTGACCGAGACCTTGCCCTCTTCCTCGCCGGGCGTGACCACCGCCTCGCCGGTCGAGCGGATCGCATCGGGGCGGCCGAAGCTGCCCTTCAGGTAGAGCTGGGTGTTGTCGTCCAGCAGCGCGTCGAAGCTGATGGTCTGGCCGATCACGCCCATGTCGGCCTTGACGACGGCGCCGAGCTCGAGGCCCGACTCGCTGGAGACAAGGCCGGTGAGCGCACGCTGGTCGCGCCGGTCGACCTCGCCCCGCACCGTCTCTTCCAGCGAGGCGCCGACAACCCTGCGGAGGTTGATGCCGAGAAGCGGGTTGTCGCTCTCGAGCCGCTCCATGTCGCGCTCGCTGACCTCGATCTGGGCGTCGAGGGTCAGGTAGTACTCGTAGACCACGGCCGTGGTCTTACCCACGATCGTCGAGGCCAGCAGGATCAGCGCCGCGGCGGCGAAGGCGATCGCCGCGATGCCATAGGCCTGCAGGCGGATCTGCGCCCAGTGGCGCTGGCGCAGTCGGGTCCGCGTCGCATCCGAAGTATGCTTGGCGGAGAGTTCGGTAAAGTCGATCGATGCCATCTCGCCAGGCTCCCTCAGTCGTACATTTCGCGGTAGCGGCGCACCACGCGCAGCGCCACGACGTTGAGCACCAGCGTCACGCAGAAGAGGGTGAAGCCGAGCGTGAAGGCCGGGGCAGCGGCAGTCGCAGCCTCGGTATCGCCGGTGATCAGCATGACGATCTGCACCGTCACGGTGGTCACGGCGTCGAGCGGGTTGATCGTCATGTTGGCGCCCTGGCCGGCCGCCATCACCACGATCATCGTCTCGCCGATCGCGCGCGAGGTGCCGAGCAGCACGGCCGAGACGATGCCCGGCAGGGCGGCCGGCAGCACCACGCGGCGCACCGTTTCGGCCTTGGTGGCGCCGAGGCCGTAGGAGCCGTCACGCAGCGACTGCGGCACCGAGTTGATCACGTCGTCCGAGAGCGACGAGATGAAGGGGATGATCATGATGCCCATGACCACGCCCGCGGCCAGCGCGCTCTCGGACGCGATCGAGAGGCCGATCGACGAGCCGAAGTCGCGCAGCGCCGGGGCGACCGTGATCGCGGCGAAGTAGCCGTAGACCACCGTGGGCACGCCCGCGAGGATCTCGAGCAGCGGCTTGGCCCAGCTCCGCGTCCGCTTGGACGCGAAGTCGGCCAGGTAGACCGCGGCGAAGAGGCCGACCGGCACCGCGACGCACATCGCGATGATCGTGATCATCAGCGTGCCGACGAAAAGCGGCACCGCACCGACCTTGGAGGGGTCGAGCGAGCCCTCCTGCACGCCCGATAGCGGCGACCAGGTGGTGCCGAACAGGAACGAGTCCACGTTCCAGCCGATGCGCTGGAAGAAGATCAGCGTCTCGCCGATCAGCGAGAGCACGATGCCGATCGTGGTGAGGATCGCGATCGCCGCGGCGATCAGCAGGATCGTGCGCATCACCCGCTCGGCGCGGTTGCGCGCGCGGAAGTCGACGGCGATCTGCGTCCAGACCTTGTAGAACGCACCGCCCGCCGCGGCGAGGCCGCCGACACAGACCAGCCCGATGCGCCAGCCGTCGAGCGAGGCCCAGTACTCCGCCACCTCGCGGCGCACCGCGTCATCGGCCGAGGCCACGCCGCCGCTCGCCAGCTTGATCGCGTCCGAGAAGATCAGGCTGTGCTGGATCGGGCTCAGATCCGGCGTCAGCTCGGCGATCTTGCTCGCGATCAAGCCGTCGAAGAGCGATGTCAGCACGATGTCGACGACGATGAAGACGCCGATGCCCGCGATCAGCACCCACAGGAGCGCGTAGAGACCGTGGTAGAAGGGGCGTGAGTGCAGGCTGGCCTGCCTCCCACCGGAAAGCGCAACCGCGCGTGAGCGCGTGAGCGCGAAGGCGACCAGAGAGATCAGGACGATCGCCAGGAGCGTCAGCGGGAGCATTCGGCACCTCTACCCGTCAGCGACGCCCTCTCGGATACCGCGCGGGCGCGGCGGCGCGCTCGGGGACGGGGGGCGATCGCGGTGTAAAGCAATCCGGATGGACGGGGGCCGCGTGGCCCCCGTCCAGAATGTCGGCAGGATGCCGATCAGCCGCCCAGGGTTTCCTTGGTCAGCTTCTTCTGGCTCATCGCCTGCTCGGCATTCTCCGAGTGCGTGTCGCCGTCCAGCGGGATCAGGCCGCGCTCGACCAGGTAGCCACCGTTCGCCGAGGCATCCTCCGAGACGAACTCGGCCACGTACTCCATGATGCCCGGGATGACGCCCACGTGCTGGTTCTTCACGTAGAAGTACATCGTGCGCGACAGCGAGTAGTCGCCGGTCAGGATGTTGTCGAAGGTCGGAACGACGTCGTTGACGGTCGCGCCCTTGATCGTCGACGAGTTCTCCTCGAGGAAGCTGTAGCCGAAGACGCCAACGGCGTTCGGGTTCTCCTGCAGCTTCGAGACGATCAGGTTGTCGTTCTCGCCGGCGTCGACATAGGCGCCGTCGTCACGAACCTCGATCTCGACGTCGACACCGGCGTCCTCGCAGCCTTCCTCGAGCGCCAGCTCCTCGAAGGCGTCACGGGTGCCCGAGGACGGCGGCGGGCCGAGAACCTCGATCTCGATCGCCGGCAGGGCCGGGTCGACGTCCGACCACAGCGCCGGGGCCGGGTCCATGGCGCCGGCGACCAGCGCCTGGCACAGCTGCGCGCGGGTCAGGGCGAAGTCCGGGCCCGAACGGTCGTTGGCGACGACGATGCCGTCATAGCCGACGAAGACCTCGGTGACGTCGGTGACGCCGTTGGCCTGGCAGAGGTCGAACTCGCTGGTCTTCATGCGACGCGAGGCGTTGGTGACGTCCGGGTGCTCGACGCCCACGCCGGCGCAGAACAGCTTCAGACCGCCGCCCGAGCCGGTCGACTCGACAACCGGGGTCGGAAAGCCCGAGGCCTTGCCGAAGTTCTCGGCGACCGCAGTCGCGAACGGGAAGACGGTCGACGAACCAACGATGCGGATCTGGTCACGGCCCTGCGCGGCGGCAGTGGTCGCCATGCCAGCGACGGCGAGGGCGGCCGCAGCCACACCAATGCTCAGCTTGGTCACGGTGGAAACTCCAATCTCTCGGGTTTTGGCCGCGACACCCGCGGGGTGACGGAGTACCGCGGCGCACACGGTTTTCCGCGCGCACAGCCCGGGTAACTCCCGGATGCTTCACTTTTATGACATTTTCTTCATGACGCAGTGTCATGCGCGCCACGCTGCCCATAACGTCAGGGTGCCGCTGCGTCATTTTCGTGGGGAGGCCGTGCTTCCGCCCCGGTTTTCAGTGCCGGAGCGGGACGGGCGCGGGCGACGGGGCCTCGTCGGACACGGGCAGCCACACCGTGAAGCGGCTGCCTTCGCCCAGTGTCGATTCGATCTCGAGCTGGCCGCGATGGCGATTGATGACGTGCTTGACGATCGCCAGGCCGAGGCCCGTGCCGCCGCGCTCGCGCGAGCGTGAGACCGAGACGCGGTAGAACCGTTCGGTCAGCCGGGGCAGATGCTCGCGCGCGATGCCCGGGCCGTCGTCCTCGACCGCGATGCCGACATGGCCGCGCCGCGCGCCCGTGCCACTCAGCAGCAGGACCCGGATCTCGCCCGCATGCCCGGCCACCGTCGCGCCCGCACCGGACGCCAGCGCCGCCGCCTCGGCCGGCACGGGGCGGCCGTACTTGATCGCGTTCTCGATCAGGTTGTTGAAGACCTGCGCCAGTTCCTCGCGCACGCCGGGGATGCGCACCGCCGCCCAGGCCTGCTCCTCGAGGTCGGGGCAGACCAGCCGGCAGCCCTCGGCCTCGGCCACGGGGCGCTGCGACTCGATCACCTCGCCCAGGATCCGGCCCAGCACCTGCGGCTCGCGCGGGCGCAGCCGCTCGTTCAGCTCGATGCGGTTGAGCGACAGCAGGTCTTCGACGAGGCGCTTCATCCGCTCGGTCTGTACCGTCATCATCGGCATGAAGCGCGCCTGCGCGGCCGGGTCGTCGCGGGCATGGCCCATCAGCGTCTCGATCAGGCCCGAGAGCACGGCGAGCGGGGTCTTGAGCTCGTGGCTGGCGTTGGCGACGAAGTCGCGGTGCATGTCCTCGGCCTGGCGCGCGCGGGTCCGGTCCTCCAGCGCCACCAGCACGTCCGGCTGGTCCAGCCGGTCGGGCAGCCGCGCCTCGGCCGAGAGGGCGACGGCATGGCCCGTCATGTGCAGCGTGCCGCCGCGCTGCAGCACCAGGTCGAACTCGGTCGGCTCGCGCGTGCGGCGCACCTCGTCGATCGCCTCGAGCAGCCGCGGCGTGCGCAGCGCCTCCATCGCGACCGGCCCCTCGGCGATGCGCCCGAAGAGCCGCCGCGCGGCCGGGTTGATGAAGATCACGTTCCGCCGGTCCGAGACCAGCACGATGCCGAGCGGCATGCGCTCGAGCAGCACGCGGCCGAGGCCGAGCGGCAGTTCGGCCGGCTGCGCGCCGCGCGGTGGCGTCGGCTGCGGTTCGGGTGGCGTCAGGCCGGGCTCGCGCGCGTCGGCCTGGGCCGGGCGCGAGACCATGTCGTCCTCGCGCTCCTGCAGGAGCGCGCCGGCAACGGCGGCCACGGCCGCGGCCAGCGCGGCCACCAAGGGCTCGCCCTCGACGATCTGGTCGGCCGTGATCGCCGCCGCGCCCGCCAGCGCGCCTGGCATGACCACGTTCCAGATCGCCCGCATCATCGCCCGTCCACTCCCCTCGGCCCGCACCGACCTCCGGCCCCGATGTTCCGGGCGCCACCGTGCCCGTTCGCGATTGATGCCACAGATGCTTCGCGCCGGCAGCCATTGTCGCAGTTGCGATCCCGCACGCTCGACACCGTGCACCCGGCGGGCCATCTACATCAGGATACGGAGGGACGTGATGATCCGCTACGCCATGCGCTGCGACCGGGGACATTGTTTCGACAGCTGGTTCCGCGACAGTGCGGCCTTCGAGAGCCTGAGCGCTGCCGGCCAGCTCGCCTGTGCCGACTGCGGCAGCACGGCGGTCGAGAAGCTGCCGATGGCGCCGGCCGTCGCGCGGGGCAACGGATCGGCCCGCCGCGGCGACGGGGCGGGGCAGGGCCCGCAGGTGCCCGCGCCCACGCGCCCGGCCCCGCCGGCGCACGCCGCGCCACCCGCGGGCGGGGAGGGACGCCGCGCCGACCTGGCCGAGCTTCGCCGCCGGATCGAGGCCGTCAGCGACGATGTCGGGCGCGATTTCGCCGCCGAGGCGCGGCGCATCCATGCCGGCGAGGCGCCCGAGCGGCCGATCCTGGGCGAGGCCAGCCTGGCCGAGGCGCGCGACCTCGCCGCCGACGACATCCCCGTCATGCCGCTGCCGTGGTGGACCAAGCAGAACGGCTGAGATCGACGGTCGCCCGTGGTCGCTGGCCCGGACCCGGCATTGTCGGGCGCGCGCAGGGCGTGTAAGCCGCCCCCCGCGGCTGCATCCCCGCGCCGCACGCCCGCCGGACCCGACGCGCCATGCCCGATGCCGACCTGACCGCTCCCGCCGAACCCCTGGCCCAACCCGCTACCGCCACGCCCACCCGTCCGCGGCTGGTCATGAAATTCGGCGGCACGTCGGTGGCCGACATGACGCGCATCCGCGCCGCCGCCACCCGTGTCACGGGCGAGGTGGCTGCCGGCCATGATGTCATCGTCGTCGTCTCGGCCATGGCGGGCGAGACCAACAGGCTGGTGGGCCTGGTCGAGGACGCGGCCCGCGGCGAGACCGCCAACCATGCCGGCCTCTACGACACGCGCGAATACGACGCCGTCGTCGCCTCGGGCGAGCAGGTGACCGCGGGGCTGATGGCGCTGGCGCTGCAGGAACAGGGCGTGCCCGCGCGGTCGTGGCAGGGCTGGCAGCTGCCGATCCATACCTCGGCCGTCCACGGTGCCGCGCGGATCGAGCGCATCGAGACCGGCCGCATCGACGCCAAGTTCGGCGAGGGATTGCACGCCGTCGTCTCGGGCTTTCAGGGGCTTGGGCCGGACGGGCGGATCGCGACGCTGGGGCGCGGCGGCTCGGACACCTCGGCCGTCGCGCTGGCCGCCGCCTTCGGGGCCGAGCGCTGCGACATCTACACCGATGTCGACGGCGTCTACACCACCGATCCGCGCATCGAACGGCGCGCGCGCAAGATCGGGCGCATCGGCTACGAGGAGATGCTCGAGCTCGCCTCGCTCGGCGCCAAGGTGCTGCAGGTCCGCTCGGTCGAGCTCGCGATGCGCCACAATGTCCGCCTGATGGTCCGCTCGTCCTTCTCGGACGGCGAGGGGACGCTGGTCTGCCGCGAGGAGGAGCTCATGGAACAGAACGTTGTCACCGGCGTTGCCCATTCCCGTGACGAGGCCAAGCTCACGCTTCTCAAGGTGCCCGACCGGCCGGGCGTCGCCGCCTCGATCTTCGGCCCGCTGTCGGAGGCACACGTCAACGTGGACATGATCGTCCAGAACATCGGTGCCGACGGCATGACCGACATGACGTTCTCCTGCGCGCTAGGCGAGGTCGAGAAGGCGCGCGCCGCGCTCGAGGCCGCGCGCGAGGCGATCGGCTACCAGACGATGGTGGTGGACGACGCGGTCGCCAAGGTCTCGGTCGTCGGCATCGGGATGCGCAGCCATGCCGGCGTCGCGCAGAAGATGTTCGCCGCTCTCGCTGCCGAGAACGTCAACATCAAGGTCATCACGACTTCGGAGATCAAGGTATCGGTCCTGATCGACCGCAAATACATGGAACTGGCGGTACAGGCCCTGCACGACGCCTTCGACCTGGCCGAGGCCTGAGGCGCCCAGGGCGCAACAGCCGCCGCTGGCGGATCCGGGAGAGCAGGTGCGGCAGGGGGCTTGCGGCACGGGGCTTGCGGCACGGGGCTTGCAGCAGCGCTGTCGGGGCGCCATGCAACGCATTGGGCGGATAACAATGTTGCGCGTGACCGGGCGTGCGGAGCGGGATCATGACCGAGTGGCACAGGGGACATGAGAAGGGCGGCTCGCGCGCGCTCCTCCGGACCCTGCGCGCCGTCATGGCGCGCCCGGGCGACGGGCAGCAGCGGCTGGACAAGGTCGTCGGCCTCGTCGCCTCGAACATGGTGGCCGAGGTCTGCTCGATCTATCTCAAGCGCGACGACCGCACGCTGGAGCTTTGTGCGACCGAGGGGCTGAAGCCCGAATCCGTCCATGCCGCGCGGCTCAGGGTGGGCCAGGGGCTGGTGGGGCGGATCGCGGCCTCGGCCCAGCCCTTCGCCACCGACGACGCGCAGAACGCCCCGGGCTTTCGCTACCTGCCCGAGACCGGCGAGGAGATGTTCCGCTCCTTCGTCGGCGTGCCCATCCAGCGGCTTGGCGAGGTGATGGGCGTGCTGGTCGTCCAGAACGAGGCGCCGCGCCGCTATACCGACGACGAGATCGAGGCGCTCGAGACCGTCGCCATGGTGATCGCGGAGATGACCGAGGCGGGCGCGTTCCTCGGCTCGGACGGCATCCAGGCCGGCGCGGGGCGCAGGCGGGGTGCGCTGATGATCGGCGGGCAGCCGGCCTGCGACGGCATCGCCGAGGGGGTGGTGCACCTGCACGAGCCGCGCCTCGTGGTCTTCGACCCGATCGCCGAGAACGTCGAGACCGAGCGCCACCGCCTGGCCGAGGCGATCGCGGCGATGCGCGAGGACATCGACCGTATGATGGCCTCGGAACGCCTCGGCCCCGCGGTCGAGCATCGCGACATCTTCGAGGCCTATCGCATGTTCGCCCGCGACAAGGGCTGGCTGCGTCGGCTGGACGAGGCGATCGAGGGCGGTCTGGCGGCCGAGGTCGCGGTCGAGAAGGTGCAGTCGATGGTCCGCGCCCGGATGGAGCGGGTGACCGACCCGTATCTGCGCGAGCGGCTGCACGACCTCGACGACCTCGCCAACCGGCTGCTGCGCCACCTCGTCGGCGGCGATCCGTCGGACGAACTGCCCGAGGACGCGATCCTGGTCGCGCGCAACATCGGTCCGGCCGAGCTGCTGGACCATGCCGGGCGCATCCGCGCGGTGGTGCTGGAGGAGGGCTCGGTCTCGTCCCACGCCGCCATCGTGGCGCGCGCGATCGACATCCCCATGCTGGTCCAGTGCGAGCGCATCACCCGCGACGCCAACCCGGCCGACCGGCTGGTGGTCGACGGCGATCAGGGGCGCGTGCATCTGCGCCCCGAGGCGAGTGTTCAGACCGCCTTCCGCGAGAAGATCGCGCTGGAGAAGCAGAACCGCGCCGCCTATCGCGCACTCGCGAAAAAGCCGGCCGAGACGCGCGACGGCGCCACCGTGGCGCTGCGGATGAATGCGGGCATCCTGGCCGACCTGCCCTCGCTGGCGCAGTCGGGCGCCGAGGGCGTCGGCCTCTTCCGCACCGAGCTGCAGTTCATGATCCGCGGCAGCCTGCCCGGGCGCGAGATCCAGGCGGCGCTCTACGACCGGGTGCTGTCGGCGGCGCAGGGCCGCGAGGTGATCTTCCGCACCCTCGATATCGGCTCGGACAAGATCCTGCCCTATCTCAAGCGCGTCGACGAGCCGAACCCCGCGCTCGGCTGGCGGGCGATGCGCGTGGCGCTGGACCGGCCGCTCCTGTTCCGCATGCAGGTGCAGGCGCTGATCCGCGCGGCGCGGGGGCGGGCGCTCTCGATCATGTTCCCGATGATCACCGAGAGCTGGGAGTTCTACGAGGCCTGCGACAAGGTGCGCGCCGAGGTCGGGCGCGAGCGTGCCCGCGGCCGGGCGGTGCCCGAGAGCCTGCGCCTCGGCCTCATGCTCGAGACGCCGAGCCTGGTCTTCGCCGAGGATCGCCTGTTCGAGACGGCCGATTTCGTCTCGGTCGGCGGCAACGACCTCCTGCAGTTCTTCTTCGCCGCCGATCGCGAGAACGAGCGGGTGCGCCGGCGCTATGACCTGATGAACCACACCGCGCTCACCATGCTGGCGCGCATCGTCGAGCGCTGCGCGGCGGCCGGCACGCCGGTCTGCTACTGCGGCGAGGCGGCGGGACGACCGCTCGAGGCGCTGGCGCTCGCCGCCGTCGGCTTCCGCGAGCTCTCGATGCGCCCGGCCTCGATCGGCCCGGTCAAGCGGGCGCTGCGGGCGGTCGATCTGGGCGGGATCCGCACGATGATCGCCGAAAGTGCGGCAGCCGGCGAGCCCTCGGCCCGCCCGCGCCTTCGCCGCTGGCGCGAGACCTCCGGCGCCTTCTGAGCCCCCGCTTTACCGCTGGGCGGCGGTGGGTCGCCTAGCGGCGCAGGGCGCTTCTGCCTAGGATGCCCGTGCAACCGGAGGAGCCGCCCATGGACATGCCCGAGCCGAGCGCCGCCGCCCTCGCCGCCAAGCCGGCCCTGACGGCCGCGCTGACCGACCTGCTCGGCCCTGACGGCGTCGTCTCGGCGCCCGAGGAACTGGTCGCCTATGAATGCGACGGGCTGACGGCCTATACCTGCCCGCCGCTGGCCGTGGTGCTGCCGCGCACGACCGAGGAGGTGGCCGGTGCCGTCCGTCTCTGCGCCAGGTTCGGCGTGCCCGTCATCCCGCGCGGTGCGGGCACCTCGCTGGCGGGCGGTGCCCTGCCGACGGCCGATGGCGTGATCCTGGGCGTCGCGCGGATGAACGAGGTCCTCGACGTCGACCTCGCGAACCGCGTGATCCATGTGCAGACCGGCATCACCAACCTCCGCGTCACGGGCGAGGTCGAGGGCGACGGGTATTTCTACGCCCCCGACCCGTCCTCGCAGCTCGCCTGCGCCATCGCCGGCAACATCGCGATGAACTCGGGCGGGGCGCATTGCCTGAAGTACGGCGTGACGACCAACAACCTCATGGGCGTGCGCATGGTCACCGCGGCGGGCGAGATCGTCGAGATCGGCGGCGCGCACCTGGAACCGGCGGGCTACGACCTCTTGGGCCTGATCTGCGGTTCGGAGGGCCAGCTCGGCATCGTGACCGAGGCCTGGCTGCGCATTCTCCCGAAACCCGAGGGCGCGCGCCCGGTGCTGCTCGGCTTCGACAGCGCCGAGACCGCCGGCGCCTGCGTGGCCGACATCATCAGGTCCGGCGTCATCCCCGTCGCGATCGAGTTCATGGACCGCCCCTGCATCCACGCGACCGAGGATTTCGCGGGCGCGGGCTACCCGCTCGACGTCGAGGCGCTGCTGATCGTCGAGGTCGAGGGCTCGGCCGACGAGATCGACGCCCAGCTCGCGCTTATCAAGACCGTCGCCGACCGCCATGCGCCGATGGTCTGGCGCGAGGCCGAGGACGAGGACGACGCCAAGGCGATCTGGCTCGGCCGCAAGTCGGCCTTCGGCGCGATGGGCCAGCTCGGCGACTACATCTGCCTCGACGGCACCGTGCCCGTCGCGACCCTGCCCGAGGTGCTGCGCCGCACGGGCGAGCTCTCGCGCCAGTACGGGCTCGAGGTCGCCAACGTGTTCCATGCGGGCGACGGCAACCTGCACCCGCTGATCATCTTCAACGCCAACCAGCCGGGCGAGCTGGAGAAGGCCGAGAAGCTGGGCGAGGACCTG
>JBCBPG010000015.1:0-16416 GCA_039820865.1 Pseudomonadota bacterium | reverse complement strand
TGGTGGCCGTGGGCCTCAGCGGCGAGCGGTTCCAGCTGCTGATCGGGCTCGGCTTCCTGCTGATCGTCTTCTTCTCGCCCGACGGGATCCTCGGCCTCTGGGAAAAGCTGCGCGAGAGCGGGCGGCGCGATCCGCTGCGCGACGGGTCGGGGAGGGCGCCATGACGTTCGTCGAGAGTGTCAGCGACCGGCTGAGCGCAACCGGCACCGCCAACGCGCTCGAACTGCGCGGGATCAGCAAGTATTTCGGCGCGCTCGCCGCGATCGACCATGTCGACCTCACGGTGCGGCCCGGCGAGCGGCGCGCGGTGCTCGGCTCGAACGGCGCCGGCAAGACGACGCTCTTCAACTGTGTGACGGGCGATTTCCTGGCAACCAGCGGGACGATCCGCTTCTTCGGCGAGGACATCACCGCCTTTCCCGCGCATGAGCGCATCCGCCGGGGGCTGCGGCGCACCTACCAGATCTCGCTCCTGTTCGGCGGTCTCAGCGTGGTCGACAACCTCTACCTCGCCTGCTGCGGGGTCTCGCGCGGGCGCTTCTCGTTCCTGCGCCCGCGCCGCGACGACGCGCTGATGGCCAGCGCCGAGACGCTGCTCAGGGTCGTGCATCTCGACGATGTCGGCCAGACGCACGTCTCGGACCTCTCCTACGGCCAGCAGCGCCAGCTCGAGATCGCCATGGCGCTGGCGGGCGCGCCGCGCTTCATCCTGTTCGACGAGCCGGCGGCCGGTCTCTCGCCGACCGAGCGGCGCGAGCTGGTCGAGATCCTGACCGGGCTGCCCTCGCACATGGGCTTCATCATCATCGAGCACGACATGGACGTGGCGCTGCGCGTCGCCGAGAGCGTGACGATGATGCACAACGGCCGCGTCTTCAAGGAGGGCAAGCCGGCCGAGATCGAGGACGATCCCGAGGTCCAGGCGCTCTATCTCGGCGGTGGCGACGACCATGGCTGAGCGCGCGATCCCCCGCCTCGAGGTCCGCGACCTCAACCTCTTTTACGGGCAGAGCCATGCGCTGCAGGGCGTGACGCTCGGCCTCAATCACGGCGTGCTGTCGGTCGTCGGCCGCAACGGCATGGGCAAGACGACGCTCTGCAAGGCGATCATGGGGCTGGTGCCCACGGCCTCGGGCTCGATCGCCATCGACGGCCAGGCGATCACCGGCATGGCCCCGGCCGACATCGCACGCCTCGGCATCGGCTACGTGCCGCAGGGGCGGCGGCTCTGGCGCTCGCTGACGGTGGAAGAGCATCTGCGCCTGGTCGCCCGTCCCGGCGGCGCCTGGACGCCCGACCGGGTCTACGCGACCTTTCCGCGGCTGGCCGAGCGGCGCCAGAACGGCGGTGGCCAGCTCTCGGGCGGCGAGCAGCAGATGCTGGCGATCTCGCGCGCGCTGCTGCTGAACCCGCGCCTCCTGGTGATGGACGAGCCGACCGAGGGCCTCGCCCCGGTCATCGTCCAGCAGGTCGAGGACATGCTCGTCCGCCTCGGCCAGGAGGGCGATATCGACGTCCTGGTGATCGAGCAGAACATCGGCGTCGCCTGCGCGGTGTCCGAGCAGGTCGCCATCATGGTCAACGGCCGCATCGCGCGGGTGATGGACGCGGCCGTGCTGGCTGGCGATCGCGACCTGCAGCAGGCGCTGCTGGGCGTCGGGCGGCATGCCCATGACGAGACGCCCGATGTGCCGGCGACGGCGGCGCCCGGGCGCGGGGAGGCCGCGCCGCGCCCGGCCGCCGTCCCGCGCCTCTACGTCTCCAACCCCCGGGCGCCGACCCGCTGGTCGCGACCCGTGCCCGTCCACGTGATCGAGGGCGCGGCGCGCACGGTGACCGAGGCGGCCCCTGCCTCCGCCGCGCCGGTCCGCCCGATGCTCTCCGGCCTCAGGGGCGGGGGCGACATCGTGCTGGTGGCGGGCACGCTCGACACCAAGGGGCCCGAGCTTCGTCTCATCCGGGATCTCCTCAAGGCCGAGGGGCTGGCCGTGCGCATGGTCGACCTCTCGACCTCGGGCAAACCCTCGGGCGCCGAGGTGCCGCCCCATGCCGTCGCCGCCTTCCACCCCCGGGGCATCGCCGGCGTGATCACGGGCGACCGGGGCAGCGCGGTCGCCGGCATGACGCTGGCCTTCGAGCGCTGGATGGCCGCACAGGAGGGCGTGGCCGGCATCATCTCGGCCGGTGGCTCGGGCGGCACGGCGCTGGTCAGCCCCGCGATGCGGCTGCTGCCGGTGGGCGTGCCCAAGGTGATGATCTCGACCGTCGCCAGCGGCAATGTCGGCCAGTATGTGGGCCCCTCGGACATGCTGATGCTGCACTCGGTCGCCGATGTGCAGGGCCTGAACTCGATCACCCGCCAGGTGCTGGCCAACGGCGCGCAGGCGCTGGCCGGCATGGTCAAGGCGCGCCGCGCGGCCGGCCCGGTCGAGGGCGACAAGCCGGCCGTGGGCCTCACGATGTTCGGCGTCACCACGCCCTGCGTCCAGCGGGTGACTGCCGAGCTCGAGCGCGACTTCGACTGCCTGGTGTTCCACGCCACCGGCACCGGCGGGCGGTCGATGGAGAAGCTGATGGACAGCGGCATGCTGGCCGCGATCCTCGATCTCACCACCACCGAGATCTGCGACATGGTCGCCGGCGGCGTCTTCGCGGCCGACGAGGACCGCTTCGGTGCCTCGATCCGGGCGGGCCTGCCGTATATCGGCGCCTGCGGGGCGCTCGACATGGTGAATTTCAACGCGCCCGACACCGTGCCCGAACGCTATCGCGGCCGCCTTCTCTACGAGCACAACCCGCAGATCACGCTGATGCGGACCACGCCCGAGGAGAACGACCGCATGGGCCGCTGGATCGGCGAGCGGCTGAACGCGATGACGGGCCCCGTGCGCTTCTTCCTGCCCGAGGGCGGTGTCTCGCTGCTCGACGCGCCCGGCATGGCGTTCTGGGACCCCGAGGCCGACCGGGCGCTCTTTGCCGCGCTGGAGGCGACCGTGCGCCAGACGGGCGAGCGCCGCCTCGTCCGCGTGCCCCACAACATCAACGACCCGGAATTCGCGGACCTCGTCGTCCAGACCTTCCGCAGCTTCCACAGGACCCGGTCCCGCAGGGCCGCAGGAGGATGAATGTTCGACCGCAGTGAGCTGATGACCAAGTTCCGCGCGATGCGCGACCGGGGCGAGCCGATCATCGGCGGCGGCGCGGGCACCGGGCTCTCGGCCAAGTGCGAGGAGGCCGGCGGCATCGACCTCATCGTCATCTACAATTCCGGCCGCTACCGCATGGCCGGGCGCGGTTCGCTGGCGGGGCTGATGCCCTATGGCGACGCCAACGCGGTGGTGATGGAGATGGCGGGCGAGGTGCTGCCGGTGGTGCGGAACACGCCCGTGCTGGCAGGCGTCTGCGCCTCCGACCCGTTCCGGCTGATGGACCGTTTCCTCGACGAGGTGAAGGCGGCCGGCTTCTCGGGCATCCAGAACTTCCCGACCGTGGGTCTGATCGACGGCAGTTTCCGCGCCAACCTGGAAGAGACGGGCATGGGCTACGGCCATGAGATCGACCTCGTGGCGATGGCGAACGAGAAGGACCTGCTGACCACGCCCTATGTCTTCTGCGAGGCCGACGCGGCGGCGATGGCCAGGGCGGGCGCGGACATCATCGTCGTCCATCTCGGCCTGACGACGGGCGGCAGCATCGGCGCCGAGACCGCCGTGACGCTGCAGGACGCACCGGCCCTCACCGACGCCTGGGCCGCCGCCGCGCTCGAGGTGAACCCCGACGTGATCGTGCTGGTCCATGGCGGACCCGTCGCGATGCCCGAGGACGCGGCCTTCGTTCTCGAGAACACCAGGCACTGCCACGGCTTCTACGGCGCCTCCTCGATGGAGCGGCTGCCGACCGAGGTCGCGCTCACCGAGCAGACGAGGAAGTTCAAGGCGATCGGCCGGGGGGGCGCGCATGGCTGAGCGCCAGCCGCCGCGCCCGCCCCTCTCCCCGGACCCCTCTCCCGCGGGGAGAGGGGCGCGCGAGCGTTTCCGTTCCGCGCTCCCCCCTCCGGCACGGAGGGGGGGCGGGGGGGAGGCTCTCGCCCCCTGTCGGCCACTGGCCGCGACGGCCGCCGCGAAGACCCAAGGAGGAACCCCATGACCGGGCAACTGATCGGACAGCTGATCCTCTGGCTGATCGCAGCCGTCATCGTCATCTTCATCCTCTACTGGGTGATGCACTGGCTCTATCGCCGCTCGACCAAGGAGACCGCGTTCGTCAGGACCGGCTTCCTCGGCGAGAAGGTGGTGATCGACGGCGGCGCCTTCGTCTGGCCGATCATCCACGACATCACGCCGGTCAACATGAACTCGCTCCAGCTCGGCGTGACGCGCGAGCGGGAGGAGGCGCTGATCACCCGCGACCGCATGCGCATCGACGTCGATGCCGAGTTCTATGTCCGGGTGAAGCAGACGCGCGCCTCGGTCTCGCTCGCGGCCTCGACGCTCGGCCGGCGGACGCTGGAGCCCGAGCGCATCCACGGCCTGCTGTCGGGCAAGTTCGTCTCGGCACTCCGGACCGTCGCCTCGGAGATGACGCTCGAGGAGGTGCACGAGAACCGCAACGACTATGTCGCGCGGGTCAGGCAGGCGGCGCAGGTCGGCCTCGACAGCAACGGGCTCGAGCTCGAGAGCGTCGCGATCACCGATATCGACCAGACCGGGATCGAGTACTTCAACCCCTCGAACCGCTTCGATGCCGAGGGTCTGACCAGCGTGATCGAGGCGATCGAGAACCGCCGCAAGCTGCGCAACGACATCGAGCAGGACGCGATGATCCGCATCCGCGCCCGCAACCTCGAGGCCGAGAAGCAGGCGCTGGACATCGAGCGCGAGAGCGAGGAGGCGCGGCTGGAGCAGGAGCGCGAGATCGAGTTCCGCCGCGCCCAGCAGCGCGCCGAACTGGCCCGCGAGCGCTCGGAGCGCGAGAAGGAGGCCGAGCAGGCCACGCTGCTGAGCCGCGAGGCGATCGAGACGGCGCGCATCACCAACGACCGCCAGATCGCCGAGGCGCGCATCGCCTCCGAGCGCGAGGTCCGCGCGCGCGAGATCGAGCGCTCGCGCGTGATCGAGGAGGCCGAGATCGCCACCCGCCAGCAGGTCGAGACCGCGCGTATCGCGCAGGAGAAGACGCTGACCGAGGAGCGCATCCGCACGCAGAAGGAGACCGAGGCCGCCGAGATCTCGGCGAAGGAGTCGACCGAGAAGGCGCGCATCGCCCAGGAGCAGGCCGTCACCGAGGCCCGCATCGCCCGCGACCGCGAGACCCAGGCCCGCGAGATCGAGCGCCAGCGCACGGTCGACGAGACCGACATCCTGGCCCGCGAGACGGTCGAGAAGGCGCGCATCGCCCAGGAGCGCGCCGTCACCGAGGCGCGCATCGAGTTCGAGCGCTCCACCCGCGAGCGCGAGATCGCCCGAAACCTCGCCGTCCAGGAGGCCGAGATCGCCGCGCGCGAGGCGGCGGAGCGGCTGCGCATCATGCAGGAGAAGGCGATCAACGCCGCGCGCATCGGCTCGGACCAGGAGACGCGGGCGCTGGAGATCGAGCGCACGCGCGCGCTGGAGGCAGCCGAGATCGCCAGCCAGCAGGCGATCGAGGCCGCGCGGATCGCGCGCGAGAAGTCGCTGGCCGCCGAGCGCATCGCCGCCGAGCAGGAGACCCGCGCGCGCGAGATCGAGAAGACCCGCGCCGTCGACAGCGCCCAGATCGCGGCGGCCGAGGCGACCTCGACCGAGAAGATCGCCCAGGAGGAGCGGGTGCGCGGCCTGGAGATCGCGCGCAACCGCGCCATCGACGAGGCCGAGATCGCGACGCGCGAGGAGGTCGAGAAGGCCCGCATCGTCCAGGAGCGCAAGCTGGCGCTGGAGCGCATCGAGGCGCAGGAGCAGACCGAGGCCCGCGAGGTCGCCCGCCGCCAGGCCCTCGAGGCCGCGACCATCGCCGAGACCGAGGCGACCGAGGCCGCGCGCATCGCCAAGGAGAAGAAGCTGGCGGCCGAGCGCATCGCCTACGAGCAGGACCTGCGCGAGCGCGAGATCGCGCGCAACCGCGCCGTCGACACGGCGAACATCGACGCGCAGGAGACGGTGGCCGCCGCGCGCATCGCCGAGGAGGTCCGCACCCGCGCCGCCGAGATCGCCAAGGACGCCGAGATCCGCGCGCGCGAGATCGAGAAGAACGAGGCCGTCGAGGCGGCCGAGATCTCGTCGCGCCGCCTGGTCGACCAGCAGCGCATCGAGAAGGAGGCCGAGACCACCGCCGAGAAGATCGCCCGCGACCAGCGCATCCGCGACCTGGAGATCGCGCGCAACCGCGCCATCGACGCCGCCCAGATCGCGGCCGACGAGGCGGTCGAGGCCGCCAGGGTCGCCCGCGAGAAGACCGTGCAGGCCGAGAGCATCATGGCCGAGCAGGAACTCGACGCCCGCAAGCTCGAGCGCCGCCGCACGCTGGAGCATCTCGAGGTCGCCCGCGTCCAGGCGCTGCGCGAGGCCGAGATCGCCAGCCAGGAGGAGATCGAGCGCGCCCGCATCGCCTCGGAACGCGGTCTCGACGACGCGCGCATCGGCCACCAGACCCAGCGGCGCAAGCTGGAGATCGGCCGCGAGGAGGCCGTCGAGGCGGCCGAGATCGAGAAGGCCATCGCCCTCTACAAGAAGTCGCTGGAGGAGAGCGCCGCCGCCGCCGAGGCCGACATCGCCCGCGTCACCGCCACCACCGCCGCCGAGAAGGTCAAGACGGTGCGCGAGACCGAGGAGGCCGCGAGGCGCAAGTCGGTCGACGTCACGCTGGCCGAGAAGGCGGCCGAGGAGACGCGCATCGCCGCCGAGGCCGACCGCATCCGCGCCGCCGTCGAGGCGGAGGCGCACAGGCTGATCAACGAGGCCGAGAACATCCTGACCGACGAGGCGCGCCACTCGCTGTTCAGGCGCAAGATGCTCGAGCATGTCGAGGGCATCGTCGCCGCCGCCGCCAAGCCGCTGGAGAAGGTCAGCGACATCAAGATCATGCAGCTCGGCGGTGGCGGCACGCAGGGCCTGGACTGGGCCGAGGGCGGTGGTCCGGGCGGCGGGGGCGGCGGCGGCCTGCCGGCGCCCAGCCCCACCGACGAGGTGATGAACTCGGCGCTGCGCTACCGCGTCCAGGCGCCCTTCGTCGACAGCCTGATGAAGGAGATCGGCATCGACGGCGCCAATGTCGCGCGCTCCGACATCTTCCGCGGCGCCTCGGACATGACCCGCGCGGCCTCCGAGATCGCGCGCGCCAGCAAGTCCAGGGGCGACGGCGACACCAAGGAGAAGGGCTGAGATGGCCCGTGTCTACGTCTCCTCGGTGATCGCCGCGCCGGCGGCCAAGGTCTGGGAGCGGGTGCGCGACTTCAATGCGCTGCCGCGCTGGCACCCGCGCATCCGAGACAGCCGCATCGAGGACGCGCTGCCCTCGGACAAGGTCGGCTGCATCCGCAACTTCACGCTGCAGAACGGCGACACCATCCGCGAGCGCCTGCTCGGGCTCTCGGACTACGACATGTTCTGCACCTACGCGATCCTCGAGAGCCCGATGCCGCTCACCGACTATGTCGCGACGCTGCGCCTGACGCCGGTGACCGAGGGCGACCGCTGCTTCATCGAGTGGTCGGCCGAGTTCTCCTGCGCGCCCGAGGACGAGGGCGACCTGGTGGACGGCATCGCCACCAACGTCTTCCAGGGCGGCTTCGACGCGCTCAAGCGCCAGTTCGGCGGCTGAGACGACCGCTGCAAGACCGGGAGGAAGAGACCATGACAATCCCCGCTTCCACGATCCCCGCCGGGGCCCTCGCCGCAGCCCTTTCCGCCACGGCCACGCTGGCCGGCGCCGCCGACCTACCGCCGCTCGCGCCCCGGCCCAATGCCGAGATGACGACGGTCGAGCATATCGAGGCGCTGAATGCCTGCGACTGGGACCGGCTGATGGCGCAGTACCCGGAGGAGGTGCTGATCATCCTGCCGAACGGCGCCTGGGTCGAGGGGCGGAGCGAGGTCGGCCGGGTCTTCGAGGGGTTCTGCAGGTCCCGCGCCGAGGGCGGCTTCAGGGGCGCGACCTTCATCACCGAGAAGGTCAAGACCGTGGGCGACACGGTCAGTGTCTCCTGGCGGATCGAGGCCGACTGGCTGGCCGAGCCCTACAAGGGCGCCGATGCCTACGTGACCCGCGACGGGCTGATGTACGTCCAGGTCACGACCTTCGATCCCGCCGACATGTCGTTCAAGTGAGAGGGCGGGATGGTCAAGGTCCTGCAGAGCACGATCCTGGACGCCCCGGTCGAGGCCGTGTGGGACGTGCTCCGCGACTTCAACGGCCACGACCGCTGGCACCCGGCGGTCGACACCAGCGCGATCGAGCGTGGCCGGGGCGCGGACGAGGTCGGCTGCGTGCGACGCTTTCGCCTGGCCGACGGGTCGGAACTGCGCGAGCAGCTCCTGACGCTCTCGGATCTCGAGCAGACCTACAGCTACTGCCTGCTCGACACGCCCGTGCCGCTCTTCAACTACGTCGCCCATGTCCGCCTCGCCCCGGTGACCGACCGAGACCGGACGTTCTGGGAATGGGAGAGCCGGTTCGACACGCCGCGTGGCCGCGAGGCGGAACTGGCCGAGATGGTCGGCACCCGGATCTACGCCGCGGGCTTTGCCGCCATCCGCGCCGAGCTGGGCCTCGGGACGGGGCAGGGGGCGTGAGATGCTGAGCGTCGAGACATTTCCCACCCTGGCCGAGACGGCGCGCGCGATGCGCAGCGGCAGCCGGTATCTCGGTGGCGGCACGCTGGTGATGCGCGACGCCAACCACGCCGCGCCCGGGCTGGAGCGCATCCTGCGCACGACCGACCCGGGCCTCGGCGAGATCCGGCGCGAGGGCGAGCGCATGGTCGTCGGCGCCGGCGTCACCATGGCCGCGATCATCGCCGCGCCCGATCTCGACTTCCTGGCGCCGGCCGCGCGCGCGGTGGGCGGGCCGGCACTGCGCAACATGGCCACGCTGGGCGGCAATCTCTTCGCGCCCGCGCCCTATGGCGATCTCGCCACCGCGCTGCTCGCCCTCGATGCTGTGGTGCGCATGGCGGGCGGCGGCGAGCAGCCCGTCGAGCGCTTTCTCGCCGGGCGCGACAGCGCACCGGGCCTGGTCGCCGCCGTCGCCGTCCCGCGCCCCGGCCGCGGCGACTTCCGCTTTCTCAAGGTCAGCCGCGTCAAGCCCAAGGGCGTCTCGGTCATGTCGATCGCCGCGCTGCTGCCCCGCCCGGCGGGGCGGATCGCGGGCGCGCGCCTCGCCTTCGGCGCCATGGGGCCCACGCCGCTGCGCGCGCGCCGCGCCGAGGCCGAGCTCGAGGGCGCGACGCTGGACGCCGGCGGCATCGCCGGCGCGCTGGCGGTGGCGGCCGAGGGGCTGGCGCCCTCCACCGACGCGCTGGCCTCGGCCTGGTACCGCCGTGAGGTTGCGCCCGTGCATCTGCGCCGCCTGCTGCTGGACGAGGGCGCGCCATGAACCGGACACCGATCAGCTTCATCCTCAACGGCGCCGCGACCGACGTGTTCGTGGCACCCGGCGCCAACCTCCTCGACACGCTCCGCCGCGGCGTGGGCGATCTCACGCCCAAGTTCGGCTGCGGGCAGGGCGGCTGCGGCGCCTGCACGGTGCTGGTCGACGGCGCGCCGCATCTCGCCTGCCTGGTGCTGGCCGAGACCGTGGCGGGCCGCGCCGTCGAGACCACCGCGGGGCTTTCGAACGGCGCCGATCTCCACCCCCTCCAGCGCCGCTTCATCGAGGGCTTCGCCGCCCAGTGCGGCTACTGCACGCCCGGCATGCTGATGGCGGCCAAGGCCCTTCTGGACACCACGCCCGACCCCGGCCGCGCGCAGGTGATCGAGGCGATCTCGGGCAATCTCTGCCGCTGCACGGGCTATGAGCCCATCGTCGACGCCATCCTCGCCGCCGCGGCCGAGATGCGCGGGAGGGTCGCCTGATGTCCTCGATCGAGTTCCGCAAGGACCTGTTCGCCGACGAGCGCGATGACACGCTCGCCGCGATCGGCCACCCGCATCTGCGCCAGGACATCCTGGGCCACGTCACCGGGCGCACGCGCTTCTACGACGATCACCTGTTCGACGGGCTGCTGCACATGCGCTGCGTGCGCTCGCCCCACCACCACGCCCGCATCCGCCATGTCGACGCCGCGGCGGCCGAGCGGATGGAGGGTGTCGTGCGTGTCGTCCGCCCCGCCGACGTGCCGCTCAACCTCAACACCCTGCTCTCGCTCATCGGCTTCGGGCGCGACGACGAGGCGCTCCTGTCCGAGCGCAAGGTCGCCTATCGCGGCGAGCCGGTGCTGGCGGTGATCGCGACGAGCGAGCGCGCGGCGCGCGAGGCGGCGGCGGCCGTGCGCGTCGACTGGGAGGTGCTGCCCCACGTCCTCGACGTCGAGGAGGCGCTGGCGCCCGGTGCGCCGGTGGTGAACGAGACCTATCCCAACAACACGTTCGACTACCACGACCGCTACGACCACCAGAAGCTCCGCTTCGGCGATGTCGAGGCGGGCTTTGCCGCCGCCGACCACATCGTCGAGGCGGAATACGAGATGTCGCCCATCGAGCAGGCGCCGATGGAGACCTGCGGCGCCATCGCGGCACCCGAGACCAACGACCGCTTCGTCTGCCACACCGCCACGCAGGCGCTGTTCTTTTCGCTCGGCACCACGGCCAAGCTGACGCAGCTGCCGTCCTCGCGCCTGCATTTCATCGGCGGGACGGTCGGCGGCGGCTTCGGCGGCAAGGTCGACAGCATCGTCGAGCCGATGGCGGTGCTGGGCGCGATGCTGACGGGCCGGCCGGTCAAGTTCATGTGGGACCGGCCCGAGGAGATGCAGGTCGGCGCACCCCGCGGTGGCGAGCGCTGGCGCATCCGCGACGGCGTCGCGCGCGACGGACGGATCCTGGCCCGCGCCTTCACCGGCTTCTTCGACGCGGGCGCCTATACCCGCCTCTCCTCCTACGCCATCGTCAAGGGCACGGCGCATCTGCCCGGGCCCTACACCATCCCCAACGTCGCCTCGAACGCGTTCTGCGTCTTCACCAACCGCACGCCGGCCACCGCGATGCGCGGCTTCGGCATCACCGGCGTCGATTTCGCGATCGAGTGCCACATGGACCGGGTGGCCGAGGCGGTGGGCATGAACCCGGTCGAGCTCCGCATCCTCAACGCCTATCGCGACGGCGACATGAAGGCCCATCGCCGGCCGGCCAAGAACACCGCGCTGATCGAGTGCTGCCAGGTCGCGGCCGCCAAGGCGGGCGTGGCGCTGGCCCCGGACTTCGCGCGGGCCTCGAGCCTGGAGGGCGGCGGCGGGGCGCGGGCCGCCATCCCCGAGACGGTGACCGACCAGGCCGGGCGCATCGGCGAGCGGCGCCAGCGTCCCGTCCCGACCGAGCCCCATGGTCAGGGCTCGGGCCGCGTCGCCGCCGGCACGCGCGGCGCGGCCGAGGTCGCCGTGACGCCGCAGCATGCCGACATGGCGATGGATCCCCGCCGGATCGGCCACCGCGTGAGCCCGCCCGAGGCCCCGCCGGCCGCGGCGCCTGCCCGCCCCGCGACCGCCCGGCCCGCCGCCGCACCGCCCCCGGGGCCGTCCGCCCCGTTCGTGCCGGGTGCGCGCCCCGCCGCGTCGCCACCGCCACCGCCACTGGCACCGGCACCGCCCCGCGCCGCGACGCCTGCGCCCCCGGCCTCACCAGCCGGCACCGGCGAGCCGCGCCCGGCCGAGCCGCACCCCTACCAGCCCGACAAGCCGTTCCAGGAGGGGGTGCGCCGGCCCGGCGTGTCGCGCTTCCTCTCGGGCACGCGGCGGCGATGAGGAGGGGGGCATGACCATCCACAGGGGCCGCGGCTTTGCCTGCATCAACTACCCGATCGGCATGAACCTCGGCGGCGATCCCTCCCAGGCGCTGGTCCATGCCACGCCTGACGGCAAGTTCATGGTCACGCTCTCGGCCATCGATCTCGGCCAGGGCATGAAGTCCGTCACCCGCCAGATCGCGGCCGAGGCCATCGGCGTGCCGATCGCCGACGTCTATGTCGACACCGCCGACAGCGATACCGGCCCGCACGACATGGGGAGTTTCGCCTCGCGCGGGACGCACCGCGTCGGCAACGCCGTCATCCGCGCGGCGACCGAGGCGCGCGCCCAGCTGCTCGAGGCCGCGGCCGAGGAGCTGGAGGTCGATCCCGCCGATCTCGACACCGACGGGGCGGGCAACATCCATGTCCGCGGCGCGCCCTCGCGCGCGATCACCGTGGCCGAGACCGCGATCGCCGCGCAGTTCCGCCAGGGCCGCACGCTCTCGGGCCGTGGCATCTTCCTGATCCCGCCGGGTCAGGCCGATCCCGAGACGGGCGAGATGACGCCGGTCTCCTGCTACGCCCACGCAGCCCTGGTGGTCGAGGTCGAGGTCGACGACGAAACCGGGGTGGTGACGGTCATCCACATCCACTCGGCCTACGAGGTCGGGCGCGCGCTCAATCCCAAGCTGGTCGAACAGCAGCTGGTGGGGGGCGCCTGGATGGGGGTCAGCCACGCGCTCTACGAGACGACCGAGCCCTGCTACCCGGCCCGCGACCACGCCCCCGAGGACTTCAACACCTATCTCATGCCGGGCCCGGGCGAGATCGTGCCCCATGACATCGCGGTGCTGGAGCGCCCGGCCGAGGACGCGCCCTATGGCGGCAAGGGGCCGGGCGAGATGTGCGCCAATCCCGTCCTGCCGGCCATCGCCAACGCGGTCTACGACGCCGTCGGCGTGCGCTGCGACCGCCTGCCGATCACGCCGGAGAAGGTGCTGCGGGCGCTGCGCGAGAACGGCGGCGCCCGGCCGCGCGGCGCGCTCTGATGGCGGTGCGGGCGGTCATCGACGGCATCGGCTCGCCCGAGGCACTGGCCCGGGCGCTGACCGGCGCACAGTACCTCGCGGACGAGGGGCTGGCGACGGCGGCCTACCTGGCGCTGGCCCTCGGCAAGCCGCTCCTGCTCGAGGGTGCGCCCGGCGTCGGCAAGACCGAGGCGGGCAAGGCGCTGGGCGCGGTGCTGTCGCGCCATGTGATCCGGCTGCAGTGCTTCGAGGGGATCGACGCGGCAGCCGCGCTCTACGAGTGGAACTACCCGCGCCAGATGCTCGCGATCCGCCAGGCGGGCGAGGGCCACGTGAACCTCTATGCCGACGACTACCTGCTCGAGCGCCCGCTGCTGGCGGCGCTGCGCGCGCCCGACAGCACGCTCCTGCTGATCGACGAGATCGACCGCGCGGACCAGGAGTTCGAGGCCTTCCTGCTCGAGTTCCTGTCCGACTTCTCGATCTCGATCCCCGAGAGCGGGACGATCCGGGCCGGTCGCGCGCCGGTGGTGGTCCTCACCTCCAACCGCACGCGTGACCTGCACGAGGCGCTGCGCCGGCGCTGTGTCTACCACTGGATCGACTATCCCGACCCCGCGCTGGAGGCCGAGATCGTGATGACGCGGGCCAGCAGCGTCGCCCGCGCGACGGCCGAGGCGGTGGTGGCCGCGGTCGGGCGGCTGCGCGCCGAGCCGCTGGCCAAGCCGCCGGGCGTGGCCGAGACGGTGGAATGGGCCGAGGCGGCGACGCTGCTCAACCGCCAGGGCGCGCCCTGGCCCGAGGCGTTCCGGCGCGCCATCGGCGTGGCGCTCAAGGACCAGGACGACCTCGCCTACACCGCCGACCGGCTGGACGGCCTGATCCGGGGGGCGGCATGAGCCTGCCGGCAGCGGCCCGGCCCCTGGTGGCCTTTCCGGCGCTGCTGCGCGCCCATGGCTTCGCCGTGGCGCCGGACCAGACGATCGCCTTCCTGTCGGGCATCGCGCTGCTCGGCCCCCGCGGGATCGGGGATATCCGCCGCGCGGCCGTCGCGCTCCTCGCCATTCCGCGCGCGCGCGAGGCCGAGTTCGACGCCCTCTTCCGTGCCCACTTCCTGGGCCAGACCGTCGCGGCGCCGGCCGAGGGCGAGGAGGACGAGAGCGTCGAGGCGCATGAGCCCGACCGCGGCACCGCCGAGGCCGAGGAGGCCGCCGAAGAGGCCCCGGCCGGCGCCGAGGCGACGACCGCCGAGCGCCTGGCCACCCGCGCACCCGCGCCCGAGACGGCCGAGGCCGCGCTCGCCCGCTTCTCGCGCCTCGCTCCCGCCCGGCTGCCGCGTCGGCGGCGCCATCGCCATGCCCGCGCGCGCAAGGGCCGGCTCGACTTCCGCCGCACCCTCCGCGCCGCGCTTCGCCGCGACGGCGAGGCGGTCACGCTGCTGCGCCGGCGGCGCAAGACGCGGATGCGGCCCGTCGTGCTGCTGATCGACGTCTCCGGCTCGATGAAGGCGCGCACCGACGAGCGGCTGGCCTTTGCCCATGCCCTCGTCGCGGCGGGCGAGCGGGTCGAGGTCTTCACCCTCGGCACGCGCCTCACCCGCATCACGCCCGAGCTGAGGGCGCGCGAGAGGGGGCAGGCGCTGGCGCGCGTCGGGCGGCTGGTCGCCGATTTCGACGGCGGCACGCGGATTGGCGAGGCGCTGGCGGCCTTCCTCGCGGTGCCGCGCTACCTGGGCGCCGCCCGCGGCGCGCTGGTCCTCGTCCTCTCGGACGGGCTGGAGCGCGGCAGCCCTGCCGCGATGGTCGAGGCCGGGCGCCGGCTCGCCCGCGCATCCTGGCGCCTCCACTGGCTGTCGCCGCTGGCCGCCGATCCCGCCTACCGGCCGGAGACGGGGGGCATGGCCGCACTCGCCCCGGATCTCGACGCGCTGGCCGACGGCGGCACGGTGGGCGCGATCGTCGACCACGTCCTCGACCTGGCGCGCGCGGCATGATCGACGCGCATCACCATATCTGGCGCCAGGCCGACCTGCCCTGGCTGCTGGGCCCCGAGCGTCCGCGCATCTTCGGGCCCTATGCCGCGATCAAGCGCGACTACACGATCGAGGAGTATCTCGACGACATCGCCGGGCTCGGCATCACGCGCTCGGTCTATGTCCAGGCGAACTGGGCGCCCAACTGGTTCGAGGACGAGGTCGCCTGGGTCCAGGCCACGGCCGAGCGCACGGGCTGGCCGCATGCAATCGTGGGCTATGCCGACATGACCGTCCGGGACGTTCGCCGCCAGCTCGACCGGCTGGTGCGGTATCCGCTGATGCGCGGCATCCGCCAGCAGTTCCACTGGCACGAGGATCCGCGCTACCGCTTCGCCGCCCGCCCCGACCTCGCCGAGGACCCGGCCGTACAGGCCAACATCGCGCGCCTGGCGGAGTATGGCTGGTCCTTCGACCTCCAGGTCTTCGCACCCCAGATGGCAGGCGCCGCGCGCCTGGCCGAGGCCTGCCCGGACGTGACCTTCGTCCTCCAGCATGCCGGCATGCTGGAGGACACCAGCGCCGGCGGCCGCGCCGCGTGGGAGGCCGGGATGACGCGGCTGGCCGCCTGCCCGAACGTCGTCACCAAGCTCTCGGCCTTCGGCACCTTCATCCACCGCAACGACCCCGCCGTGATCGCCGGGCGCGTGGCCGACACGCTCGCCATCTTCGGGGCCGAGCGCTGCCTCTTCGGCTCGAACTTCCCGATCGAAAAGATCTGGACCGGCTACGGCCCGATGCTCGCGGCCTTCCGCAAAGGCGTGGGCAAGGCCGAGCGGGACGCGGTCTTCGCCACAACCGCGGCCCGGGTCTACCGGCTGCAAGGATAACCGGGCGCACGGCCCGCACGAGGGAGAGAACCCATGGCACTCACCATCCACGTCCTGGACTACGGCGACATCGAGCTGGAGACGAGCTTCCTCGTGCTCGGCCATGAATGCGGGCGGGTGCGCCGGGTGCCGGTCTACGGGTTCCTGATCCTGGGCGGCACCTACCCGGTGCTGGTCGACACGGGCTATCGCGACAACGCGATCATGGAGAGCCTGGGCATGCGGGGGCTGCAGTTCCACGACAACATGATCGAGAACCAGCTCGCCCGCCACGGCCTCAAGCTCGGCGACATCCGCTACGTCCTGCACACCCACCTGCACATCGACCACGCCGGGAAGGACGACCACTTCCCGATGAACACCACCGTGGTGATCAATCGCCGGGAGCTCGAATACTCCGTCTCGGGGCTCATGCACCCGCAATACCCCAAGCCCGACATCATCCATCTGGTCGAGCGGCTGCATACGCCGGGGGCGCTGAGGCTCGAGGATCTCGACATCACCGGGCCCATCGAGCTGATGCCGGGGCTCTATCTCGAGGCCGCCGGGGCCCATACCGAGGGCTCGATGAACGTCCATGTCGACACCGCCGAGGGGCGTGCCACGCTCTGCG
>JBCBPG010000014.1:0-16802 GCA_039820865.1 Pseudomonadota bacterium | reverse complement strand
TCCCATGGTCGAGGAGCGCGCCGACAGCGACGCCGTCGCCGCCGAGGCGCGCGCCGCCTACCTGGCCGCAGCGCTCGGCCCCGATCGCGTCGCGCTGATCCACGGTCAGATGCCGCCCGAGGCCAAGGACGCCGCCATGGCCGCCTTCCAGTCGGGCCGTGCGCCGGTGCTGGTCGCCACGACCGTGATCGAGGTCGGCGTCGACGTGCCCGAGGCGACGATCATGGTGATCGAGCAGGCCGAGCGCTTCGGCCTCGCCACGCTGCACCAGCTCCGCGGGCGCGTGGGCCGGGGTGGCGGGGCCTCCTTCTGCCTCCTGCTCTACGACCCACCACTGGGCGAGACCGCGGCGGCGCGGCTGCAGACGCTGCGCGACAGCGAGGACGGCTTCGTCATCGCCGAGCGCGATCTCGAGCTCCGCGGCGCGGGCGATCTGATGGGCACCGCGCAGTCGGGCCTGCCGCGGTTCCGCATCGCCGATGTCGAGCGTGACGGGCGGCTGATGCAGATCGCCCATGACGATGCGCGCCGGATCCTGGCCACCGATCCGCGGCTCGAGGGCGAACGGGGCAGGGCACTTCGCCTGCTCCTGCACCTCATGGAACGCGACGCCTCGATCCGGCTTCTCAAGAGCGGCTGACGGCCCGCGCGCGCCGGAACGGAATGTTCCATTAATGTTCTTGCGACTCGGTGGAATTTATGGTGAACATAGCGTCAACGGATCGATATCGGCAATCGCCGCCGTCACGGAATGCAAAGGGAGACCGCCATGACCACGATCATTCAGGCCCGTCGCTTCGTCCGCACCGCCCCGGCTGCCGCGCTGAGCGATGCCGCCGGGCTTGCCGGTATCTGCGCGGTGATCTTCGCGGGTCTCGTGCTGCCGGGCGTCCTGCTCTGAGTTCCTGCGCGGCCGCCGGGTCGCGCAGCCTGCCTTGCCCGCGCCCCTCGACAGGCGGCCTCCAGGCCTGATCGGCCGGTCCCTTGCCGGCCCCCTGCTGGCCCCCTGCTGGATAGCCGGCCGCGGCCCCCTCCGCGTCACCGGCCCCGCCTGTCCAGGCGCCACCTGCGGCCCCGTTCCGGGGCCGTTTTTTTGTGCGCAGGGTCGCGGGGCAGGGCCGTCAGGGAGCGGCCGCCGCCGCGCGGCATTCGAAGAGGTTGCGCCGCGGACGGGGTGAGCGGCCCTCGCGCCCGCTCTCGCCGCGCGAGCGCGCCCCGGTCTCGCCCTCGAAGCCGCGATCGACAGCCTCGGCCCAGTCCAGCGCCGTGATCCGCGCGTCCTCCGAGATGCCGTGCAGTGTCTCGCCGAGGCCGGTGCGCAGCCGCGCCACCAGCGCCAGCGTCGCGTCGAGCCGGTGCCCCGTGATCGCCCGGCCGCAGAGCGCGCGGTCGAAGGCGTGGATGCGATCCTCGGCGGCGGCGCGGAAATCGAGGACGGCGTCCTCGCGTGCCATCGTCATCGCGCGGCGCGCGGCGGCGAAATAGGCGCGGGCGGTCTCGTCCTCGTGGCCGCGGCGGCGCAGCTCGTAGAGCGGGCCGTTGAAAACCTCGGTGTGTCGGCCGATCGAGGGCGGCACGCGGGCCATGCCGCGGAACAGGTCGATCGTGATGGGCGTGAGCTCGGCGCCCATCGGCTGGACCATCAGCATGTCGTAGTCGCCCGAGAGCTCGAGGAACTCGAAGGCACCGATGGTGCGGCAGAACTCGAGCGCCTGGCCAAAGACCTTGATCTCGCTCTTGTCGACGACGCGCTTGGGACCCTCGTCGACGCGCTCCAGCTCGCCCTCGGTATCGGCGAAGGTGATCTCGGCGCTCTCCGCATCGCCGAGGGCGCGGCGCGCGATGGCGCGCAGCGCATGCGGCACGGTGGTGAAGTGCTGGTTGCGCCTCTCGGACCAGGGCGCGGCGGGATCGTCGACGCGCATGCGCTGCGACACGGTCACCTGCGGAAAGCCGCCGCTGCGCACCGAGGCGAGATGACGCGAGAGCTTGATATCGAAGTCGGTAAAGACGTTGCGCTCGACGATATTCGAGATCACGCAACGTCGGCCATCGATATCCTCGCGATAACGCAAGTCGAGCAGGGGAATTCGCTCCACACTCGGCTGCACGACAGTCTCGAACAACGTAAGGTCGCGCACGCTACACTCCACACAACCACCAACACACCCACTCATCCGGGGTATCGTAAAGTGGCGAGACAGTGAAGAAAGTTCGGCAACTGGACCAAACTGGGTCATCTGGAATGTTCAGAACCGATATTATGTTTGCAAATATCAATGCCTCGCGGGACGCCCACCGAACCGCTTGCCGGCTACTGAGCCGCTACGGGCTGGCGGTGCATCACCTGAACATCCGACGGGAATGCCTTGCGAAACTGGAAGAATTCCTTCTCGGTCATCTCGACGGTAAGGTGCACCCCCTCGCCGTGATCCTCACGCGCGGTCACTTCGGCGTGGGCGTAGAGCCATGAGACAGCCGCGCCTGCAGCATGTCCCATTGCCAGACCAAGGCACAACCTGCGCGGGAAGAGCCGGTCTTCGACCAGGGCGAGCAGCGCCTCGCAGCCTTCTCCGGTGACGGCCGAGACGCGCGCCACGTCATCCGACAGCGCCCGTGGCGCCGCCAGCGCCCGATCGCCGGGCGGCAGAAGATCGATCTTGTTGTGCACCTCGATCATCGCCGCGCGCGCCTCGTCGCCGACGCCAAGCTCGGCCAGCACCTTGTGCACGTCGCGCGCCTGCGCCCCGGTCTCGGGATGCGAGACATCGCGGACATGGACGACGACATCGGCCTCGAGCACCTCCTCCAGCGTCGCGCGGAACGCGGCGACCAGCTGCGTCGGCAGGTTCGAGATGAAGCCCACCGTGTCGGACAGGATCATGATCCGCCCCGACGGCAGCGCGACGCGGCGCATGGTCGGATCGAGCGTGGCGAAGAGCATGTCCTCGGCCTGCACGCTGGCCGCCGTCAGCCGGTTGAAGAGCGTCGACTTGCCCGCGTTGGTATAGCCGACCAGCGCGACCACCGGGTTCGGCACCTTCTTGCGCTTGGACCGGTGCAGCGCGCGCGTGCGCACGACCTTCTCGAGCTGGCGCCGGATCCGCGTGATCTTCTCGTCGATCACCCGCCGGTCGGCCTCGATCTGCGTCTCGCCCGGTCCGCCCATGAAGCCCACGCCACCGCGCTGGCGTTCGAGGTGGGTCCAGGAGCGGACCAGCCGGGATTTCTGGTAGGTCAGATGGGCAAGCTCCACCTGCAGCACGCCCTCGCGCGTCTGCGCCCGCTCGCCGAAGATCTCGAGGATCAGGCCCGTGCGATCGAGCACCTTGATCTTCCAGGCGCGCTCGAGGTTGCGCTGCTGCACGGGGCTGAGCGTGCCGTCGACGACGACGAGCTCGATCTCGGCCTCGGCAAAGCGCGCGGCCAGTTCCTCGACCTTGCCGGGCCCGATCAGCGTCGCCGGGTTCGGCCGCGTGACCACGGCGATGTCTGCATCGACCGGCGCAAGGTCGATGGCATGCGTGAGGCTGACGGCCTCGGCCAGCGCGGCGTCCGGGTCGGGCGCGTCCGGCGCGCGCAGGTCGAGATGCAGGACGAAGGCGCGGGTCACGCGCCCCCTGCCCTGTTGCCCAAGGCCATGGCGCGGCGGGATGTCACGCCCACGATCACGCGCGCACGGAAGATCACGCGCCGACCGTCAACCCTCACTCGGCCTGGTCCTGTTCGTACAGGCTGAACGGCTGCGCCGGCATGACAGTCGAAATCGCGTGCTTGTACACCAGCTGGCTTTGCCCGTCCCGGCGCAACAGCACGCAGAAATTATCGAACCATGTAATGACGCCCTGCAACTTCACGCCGTTCACCAGGAACACCGTTACCGGGATCTTCTGCTTGCGAATGTGATTGAGAAAGACGTCCTGCAGGTTCTGCTTGTTTTCGTTGGCCATTTTCCGCCTGTGTGTTCTTGGTGGCACGACCGGCCCGTCCGGGATAACGGACAGACGGCGGTCACCGGGCAGACTGTGGTGGCTTCACGCCAAGTTTTCCACCCCTTTTTCGGCCGTTTATGAGCCCGATCCAGGCGTCGCGACGCATCACCGCAATCAACGCCAGGGTTTCGATCCGGCCGGCAATCATGCCGATGGCGAGGCAGACGCGCTGGTCGGTGTCCATGAGGGCAAAGCTGGAATGGCCCGGGGCGACGGCCGGAAAGGCGGGGCCCGTGTTCGACACGACACTGATCGCGGCGATCTGCGCGGTCTGGAAATCGAGACCGCCGAGGGTCAGCGACAGCGACACCGCGAAGATCGTCACGGTGTAGAGCATGATCGCCGCCCATCCGAGAAAGGCGCCCGCCCCGATCAGCGTACCCCGCCCGCCGCCGAGCCCGCGGCCGCGGCCATGCACCGCGTTCGGCTGGGCGATCTTGGCGACCTCGTCGACCCCGTGGCGAAGGAGCGCCGCCGCCCGGACCAGCTTCATGCCGCCCGCCGTCGTCGCCGCACCGCCACCGATCGCGCAGAGGCCAAGCAGGATCAGCGTCGGGTTCGACAGTCCCGCCCATGCCTCTGCGCTCTGCCAAGACGCGCTCTCGTAGCCGGTCGTCGTGAGATAGCTCACCACCGTGAAGAAGGCGCCCCAGAACGCGGCCAGCCCCTCGCTCTCGCGCGCGCCGGGGTTGTCGAGCGTCAGCACCGCCGTCCAGTGGCGCAGCATCAGCAGCGCCGTGGCCGCCAGAACCAGCAGCGCCATCAGCCGCAGTTCCGGGTCGTCGACCAGGCGCGCGCGCGTGCCGACCCGGCTGGCATTGCCATAGACCCGCGAGGTCGCCGCCGCGATGAGGCCCACGACCGCGATCACCTCCAGCGTCCAGGAGGGCTCGGCCGCCAGCCCCTCGGCATGGGGGCTGATGCCCGAGGTCGAGACGATGCCGAGCGCGTGGATCACGCCCGTGATCGTCACGCCCCCCGCCATGCCGAAAGCCATCATCAGCGCCGCGGTGATCCCGCCATAGACCGGCAGGATGGTCTTGAGCGCCCGGCGCACGCGGGAGGCGACGGGCGGCATCTGCGCGCCCAGTTCGGCCAGGCGCACGTCTATGCCCGCGACCTGTGCGGCGCCGGCCTCGCTGCCGGGGGTCACGAAGGCCTCGAAGCCCCCCATCCGCCGCGGCGCCAGGATCACGAAGGCCGCCGTCAGCGTCATCAGCCCGCCGAGCCAGCCGACGATGCCGCGCCAGAGGTGGATCGAGATGTCGATCCGCCCCGGCTCCTGGTAGACGGTCGAGCCGGTGGTGGTGAAGGCCGCGACCATCTCGAACCAGGCGCCCACCCAGCCGATCTGCGGTGTCAGGATCACCAGCGGGATCGCCGCGAAGGCCGGCAGCAGTGCCCAGGCCGCGATCAGCGTGATCAGCTCGCTCTGCGACTTGGGCCCCGGCGTGCGGCTGGCGAGCGCGATGCCCAGGATCGCGGCCGAGAAGCCGCTGAAGATCGACGCGTAGAGAAAGGCGCGCGCCACCCGCTCCTCACCCAGGCTGAGGGCGTGCAGCATCGGCACCATCATCGCCAGCGCCATGACGCCGAGCGCCGGGGCAAAAAGCGCGCGGCTGCCGCCGCCCTCCGCTGCCCGGCGCGCCCGCCCGGCGGTCATGGCCCGCACCGGGGCACGGCCCCAGCGCCGGATCCCGCCCTCGGGCCCGCGCGCCATCAGAAGAAGTCGATCGAGACGCGGAACATCTGCTCGACCTTGCCCACGGCCGCGCGCGCGGCGAACATCACCAGCACGTCGCCGACCCCGATCACCATGTCGCCCCGCGGCATCTGCACGCCCTTGGACGAGCGCACCGCGCCCACGATCGAGCCCTTGGGCAGGTCGATGTCGCGCAGCCGCTTGCCTGCCAGCGCCGAGGTCGACATGACCTGGGCCTCGATCACCTCGCCCGCCCCGCCCGCGACGGAGTAGACCGCCCGGATCTTGCCCCGGCGCACATGGCGCAGGATCGAACTGACCGTCGTCGCCCGCGGATCGATCAGCGCATCGATCCCGAGGGGCGCGGCCAGCCGCTCGAAGCTCGGATCCTTGCTGAGCGCGATCGAGATCACCGGGTTCAACTGCTCGGCCATCGCGCAGGAGAGCAGGTTCGTCCGGTCGTCGTCGGTCAGCGCCACGATGGCATCGGCATCGCCGATCCCGGCCTCCTCCAGGATCGAGGTGTCGAGCGCGTCGCCGTTCAGCACCACCGTCCGCTTCAGCCGGTCGGCCGCGCGCTCGGCCCGGTCGCGGTCTCGCTCGATCACCACGGCGCGCTGGCCCTGGCGCTCCTCAAGCTCGCGCGCCACACGCAGCCCCACATGGCCCGCGCCCACCACCAGCACCCGCGTGGCCGACCGGTTGGTCTTGCCGAAGATGCCGAAGGAGCGCTGCACGTCGTCGCGATGCGCGATCACGTAGACCTCGTCCTCGGCAAAAAGCTGGTCGTCGGGGCTGGCGACGAAGAGCCGCCCCTCGCGCCTGACCGCCAGCACCCGCGCGCGCAGCGTCGAGAACAGCTCGGTCAGCTGGCGCAGCGGCGTGTTCGTCACCGGGCAGTCCGGCCCGATCTTGATGCCGACCAGCTCGACCGCGCCGTCGAGGAACGGTTCGACGTCGAAGGCCGCGGTCGCATTCAGCCGGCGCAGCGTCACCTTGGCGACCTCGCTCTCGGGCGAGATGATCACGTCGATCGGCAGATGCTCGCGGCGGAACAGGTCCGACCACTCGGCCTCCATGTAGTCCTCGGTGCGCACGCGCGCGATCTTGGTCGGCACCTCGAAGACCGAATGCGCGACCTGGCAGGCCACCATGTTGACCTCGTCCTGGCTGGTCGCCGCGATCAGCATGTCGCAGTCCTCGGCGCCCGCGCGCTTCAGCACGCTCGGATGCGAGGCGAAGCCCACGAACCCCGTGATGTCGAACATGTCCGACAGGCGGCGTACCAGCGAGGCGTTCTGGTCGATCACGGTGACCGAGTTGCCTTCCTCGGCCAGGTGGCGCGCGATCTGCGAACCGACCTGCCCTGCGCCGCAGACGACTACTCTCATGGACGCTCCGGCCGCCGTGGCCCTGCTGTGGACGACCCGACCATGACAGCCGTGCAAAGCCCGGGTCAATCGTTGCCCGATCCCGCGCCCGGCCCATTGCCGGTCCGGCGGCGTGCGCGGCGTTTACGATGCCGCCCCGCCCTGCTACCCGGAGGCGGTTTGCCAACAAGGAGGTTTCCCCGTGGCGCGACTGTTCGCTCTCCTGGCGCTCTGCCTCACCCTCGTCCCCGCGACCGGCCCGGCGCAGGTGCTCGACGAGATCGTCGAGCGCGGCACGATCCGCATCGGCGTCTCGCCCTTCGTCCCCTGGACCTTCGAGAACACCGAGGGCGCGCTGGCGGGTTTCGAGATCGATGTCGGCCGCCGCATCGCCACCGATATCGGCGTCGAGGCCGAGTTCGTGGAGATCCCCTTCGATGAGATCATCGACCGGCTGAACGCGGGCGAGATCGACATGATCGCCGCCGGCATGGCGATCACGCCGGCGCGGGCGCTGCGGCTGAACTTCACCAACCCCTATTTCGAGAGCGGCGTCACCATCGCCACCAACACCGCCGCCACGGCCGAGATCGACAGCCTCTCGGCGCTCACCACCGCGGGCCTGCCCGTCGCCGCCGTGACCGACACGCTGGCCGCCGGCCTCGCGCCGCGGCTGATGGGCGAGAGCCCCGTCACGCTGTTCCCGACCAGCGAGGCCGCCCGCGCCTCGGTCCTGTCCGGCGAGAGCGCGGTCTATGTCGCCAGCGTGCCCGAGGCGCAGTTCTTCGTCCTCCGCCACCCCGAGGCCGTCGACCTGCCGCTGCCCGAGCCGATGATCCGCTCGGTCGCAGGCTTCGGCGTGCGCAAGGGCGCGCATGACTGGCTGGCCTTTCTCAACGCCTGGATCGCGGCGCGCGAGGCCGACCTGTGGCTGACCAGCGCCCATGCCTACTGGTTCGAGAGCCTCGACTGGGCCGACAGCGTCGCCGGGGACGCCGAGTGATGCGCGCCCTGCCCCTCTCCGCGCCCTGGTCGGCCATGCCGCCGGCAAGCGTCCTGGCGCTGGCCACCGTCCTCGCGGTGGCGGTCGCCTGGGCGCAGGAGCAGACCATGCCGAGCCTGGCCGACCCGGTCGACGGCGCCGCCTTCGGCCGCGCGATCAACGACCAGGCCGGCGCCAGCTGGCGTCCCGTCGATCCCGAGGGCCAGAGCTGGCGTCTCGAGACGGCGCCGGAGCCGCGCCGCTCGGATCCCCGCTACCGCGCGCCCCGCTTCTCGCTGCCCGACCGCAACGACTTCAGCCAGGACGTCTGGCGCGGCCGCCTCTGACCGGGCGGCCCCGCGCTACTCGTCCAGCAGCTCCGCCTCGCCCAGTTCCTCGCTGACGGCGACGCGGACGCCACCACGGGAGGTGGTCGAGACGCCCAGCATCTTGAGCTTGCGGTGGAGCGCCGAGCGCTCCATGCCGACGAAGCTGGCCGTGCGCGAGATGTTGCCGCCGAAGCGGTTGATCTGGGCCACGAGGTACTCGCGCTCGAACAGCTCGCGCGCCTCGCGCAGCGGCAGCGAGGCGACGGCGGTCAGGAGGTTGCCAAGGCCGGGCTCGGCCGGGTCGGCACCGTTCGAGGGCAGCTCCTCCGGCTGGATCAACCGGCTCTCGGCGCCGAGGATCAGCACCTGCTCCATCATGTTGCGCAGCTGCCGGACATTGCCGGGCCAGCTCCGCGTCTGCAGCGCCGCCATCGCCCCGTCCGACAGCACCCGCCGCATCAGCCCCTGCTCGGTCGCGAAGCGGTCGAGGAAGTGGTTGGCGAGGAGCGGGATGTCGTCGCGCCGCCGGTCCAGCGAGGGCACATCGATCGGCACCACGTTGAGGCGGTGGTAGAGGTCCTCGCGGAACCGCCCGCCCTTGATCTCGACCGAGAGGTCGCGGTTCGTGGCCGAGACGACGCGCACATCCACCCGCACCGTCGCGCTGTCGCCAAGCCGCGCAAAAGCCTGGTCGATCAGCACCCGCAGGATCTTTGACTGCGTGCCGTAGGGCATGTCGCCCACTTCGTCGATGAAGAGCGTCCCGCCATGGGCGCGCTCGAACAGGCCCGGCTGGACCGAGGCGTCGTCGCGGAGCTTGCCGAACAGCACCTCCTCCATGCGCTCGGCCTCGATCGAGGCGGCGTTGACGACGACGAAGGGCTTCTCGGCGCGGTCGGAATTGGCGTGGATGTAGCGCGCGGCCACCTCCTTGCCCGAGCCGGGCCCGCCCGCCAGCAGGACGCGCGAGCCCCCGCGCGCCACCCGGTCGAGCTTGGACTTGAGCGTGATCAGCGCATGGGACTGGCCGACCATCTGCCAGCTCTGCGCCTCGCCGGTCTTGAGCCGCGCGTTCTCGCGACGCAGGCGCGATGCCTCGAGCGCGCGGGAGACGACCACCAGCAGCTGGTCGAGGTTGAAGGGCTTCTCGATGAAGTCGTAGGCGCCCTGCTTCACCGCGGCCACCGCCAGCTCGATGTTGCCGTGGCCCGAGATGATCACCACGGGCACCCCCGGCCGGTCGCGCTTGACGGTCTTGAGGATCTCGATCCCGTCCAGCCGCGAGCCCTGCAGCCAGATGTCGAGGATGATGAGATCGGGCTCGGCCGCCTCGATCTGCTGGAAGGTGCCGTCGGCATCCAGCGCGCTGCGGGTGGCGTGCCCCTCGTCCTCGAGGAGGTCGGAGATCAGGTCGCGGATGTCGGCTTCGTCGTCAACAATCAGGATATCGGCCATGGCTCACTGCCCTTCGCTCGCACTCACGGGGGCGCCGTCGGTCGCGGCACCCTTCTCTTCGGTCGTTCCTCGGTCGGCCGGGCGCGGCAGGCGCAGCGTCGCCCGCGCGCCGTCCAGCCCGTCCCCTGCACCGTTTCTGCCACCGGCGTCGCCCATCGCCAGCGTGCCGCCATGCTGCTCGACGATCTTGAGCACGATGGCGAGGCCCAGACCGGTCCCCTTGGCGCGGGTGGTGACGTATGGCTCGGTCAGCCGCTCGCGCCCCTCGGCGGGCAGGCCGACGCCGTTGTCGGTGATCTCGACGCGCCAGCCGCGCGCGATGGAGGCGACGCGCACGCGGATCAGGCCCGGGGGCGGATCGGTGTCGCGCTCGCGCCTGCCCTCGATCGCGTCGGCGGCGTTCTGCAGCAGGTTGGTCAGGGCCTGGCCGATCAGCCCGCGATCGGCGGCGACCGGCAGCGGGCCCTCGGGGATGTCGGTCTCGTAGAGGATGGCCGGACGCCCCTCGCCCGCCGCCCGCTCGCCCGCACCGGCCGACTGGCCCGACTGCAGGATCACGGCCTCGCGCACCAGCTCGCCCAGGTCCTCGGGCTGAAGCTGCGGCTCGGGCATCCTGGCAAAGCGCGAGAAGGCGTCGACCATGCGCCGGATCTGGTCGGCCTGGCGGGTGATCACGTCGATCAGCCGCGTCACGTCCTCGCCCTCGTCGCCGAGACGCGCGACGAACTTGCGCCGCATCCGGTCGGCCGACAGCTGGATCGGCGTCAGCGGGTTCTTGATCTCGTGCGCGATGCGCCGGGCCACGTCGCCCCAGGCGGCCATGCGCTGGGCCGCCGCCAGCGCCGTGATGTCGTCGAAGGTCAGCACGGCGCCCTCCTCGGGCGCATCGGGGTTCTTGGGGGCCACGCGGGCCAGGAACTGGCGCGGCTGGCCGCCGACGGCGAGGGTCACCTCGCCCTGCGCGACGCCACCGGGCGCCGTGCCCGCGGCATCGAGCAGTGCGGCGAAGGCCGGCAGCGCCGCCGCCGCCTCGGCCTCGACCAGCGCGCCCGGCTCGAGGTCGAGGAGCGTGGTGGCGGCGTCGTTCACGAGGTGCACGCGCCCCTGCCCGTCCAGGCCCACGACGCCTGCGGTCACGCCCGCCAGCACCGTCTCGGTCAGGCGCCGGCGCCGCTCGGTCTCGCGGTTGGCAGCGATGAGGGCGTCGCGCTGGTCGGCCAGCTGGCGCGCCATGGTGTTGAACGAGCGCGAGAGGAAGCTGATCTCGTCGCCGCCCCGCTCCTCCTTGACGCGCACCGCGAGATCGCCCTGCCCGATCCGCTGCACCGCGCCCGCGAGCCGGCCGACGGGCCGCGCCAGCCGCTCGGCCACCCAGAGCCCCGCCAGCGTCGAGGACGCGATGACGAGCAGCGCGAAGCCCACGTAGATCAGCGCGAAGTCGCGGAGCAGCGAGCCGCGCTCGCGTTCGAGCTGTTCGTAGAGCTGGACGGTCTGCTCGGTCTCGTCGAGCAGCCGCAGCACCTCGCCCTCGACATCGCGCGAGACGTAGAGGAAGGCGTCGAAGAAGTTGGTGAGGTAGACCAGCGCCCGGATCTCGTTGTTCACCTCGTCGGGCGAGATGACGATCTCGCCGGCGCGGGCGCGGTCCAGTTCCTCTTCGGTCGGCGCCTCGAAGCTGAACAGGTAGCTGAACTCGCCACGCGCGATGATCTCGCGGTCGGCGGTGAAGACGAAGGCCTCGGGCAGCTCGCGCAAGAGCGCCTGCTGGCGCACGATCTCGTTCAGCTGCCGCCCCGAGAGCCCGCCACCGGCCAGCGCCGAGCGGTTGAGGTCGTTGGCCATGGCCAGCACGTCGCCGCGGATGTTCTCGCGATGCTCGCGCTCATAGGCCTGCGCCACCTCCAACGCGTTGCCGACGACGCTGCCGACGCGGTCGGAGAACCAGCTCTCGATGCCGAGGTTCACCGACGCGGTGGCAAAGGCGGCGACGATGATCGACGGGATCAGCGCGACGGCGGCGAACGTGCCGGCGAGGCGCAGGTGCAGCTTGGAGCCGACCCTGCCCGCCCGGCGCGCGGCGAAGAGGTTGAAGATGCGCAGCGCGATGACCGCGACGAAGACGACGAGATAGGCCGCGTCCAGCAGCAGCACCGTGCGCAGGGCCCAGCCTGCCGGGCCGCCGCTGGGCTGGCCCAGCAGCACGACTGTCGCCACCGCCAGCGTCGGCCCCAGCAGGATCAAGGGCGCCAGCGTACGGCGTTCGATCCAGCGCGCCATGGCGCCGCTGCGTAGGTTCCAGCGTGTGGCGCCTTCTGGCGCGCTTACTGCCGTCACGGTCGCAGTTCCTGGCCTGTCCCCGGCCGTTGTCCGGCCCTGTGTCAGCGTGTGTCAGCGCGATCACAGCCGGGTCCGGGGGGACACGAAACTGTTGCGCCGCTACATCAGTTTCTTGCCTCGTGTGACCGGGATGTCAAGCTCCCGGATCTTCTTGCGCAGCGTGTTCCGGTTGATGCCGAGCAGATCGGCTGCCCGCAGCTGGTTGCCGCGCGTCGCCGCCATGGTCAGCGCGATCAGCGGCATCTCGATCTCGCGGATCACCCGCTCGTAGAGCCCGTCGGGCGGCAGGCCGTCGCCGTGCATCTGGAAGTAGCGGCGCAGGTGCAGCTCGACCGCGGCGCCGAGCGTGCGCCCGGTCTCGTCCGCGCCATCCGCGCCCGCGGCCGGGCCGTCGCGGTTCGACAGCTCCGCCTCGATCACCCCGGCCGCGACCACGTCGTCGGGACAGAGCACGGCGACGCGGCGGACGACGTTCTCCAGCTCGCGCACGTTGCCGGGCCAGCGATAGGCCTTGAGCGCTTCGAGAGCCGAGGCGTCGAAGGTCTTGGCCGGCAGGCCTTCCTTCTCGGCGCGCGCCAGGAAATGGCGGGCGAGATCGGGGATGTCGTCGGCACGGTCGCGCAGCGCCGGCAGCCGGATCGGGACGACGTTGATGCGGTAGTAGAGGTCCTCGCGGAACCGCCCCTCGGCGATCAGGCCGCGCAGGTCCTGATGCGTCGCCGTGACGATCCGCACATCCGCCTTGCGCGGCACCCGTCCGCCGACCGAGGTGTACTCGCCTTCCTGCAGCACGCGCAGCAGCCGCGTCTGCGCCTCGGCCGGCATGTCGCCGATCTCGTCGAGGAAGAGCGTGCCGCCCTGCGCCTGCTCGAAGCGCCCGGCCATGCGCTCGGTCGCCCCCGTGAAGGCCCCCTTCTCGTGGCCGAAAAGCTCGCTCTCGATCAGCTCGCGCGGGATCGCGGCCATGTTGATCGGCACGAACGGCCCCCGCGCACGCTTGCCGAAGTTGTGCAGCGCGCGCGCCACCAGCTCCTTGCCGGTACCCGATTCTCCCATGACCATGACGCTGAGATCGGTGTGCATCAGCCGCGCCATGACGCGGTAGACGTCCTGCATCGCGGGCGAGCGGCCGATGATCGGCAGGTTCTGCTCGGCGCCCTCGACCGGCTCGCCCGCATCGGTCCGGCGCGTCTGGCGATCGTCGAGGCCCTTCTCGACCACCTGCAGCAGCTCCTTCAGGTCGAAGGGCTTGGGCAGGTATTCGTAGGCGCCGACCTCGGCCGCGCGGATCGCGGTCAGCACGGTGTTCTGCGCGCTCATCACGATGACCGGCAGGTCGGGTCGGCGGCGCTTGATCGCGGGCAGCAGGTCCAGGGCATCGCCGTCGGGCATGTGGACGTCGGTGACGACGATGTTGCCCTCGCCCTCCTCGACCATGCGCCAGAGCGCCGAGGACGAGCCGGTTGCGCGCACCCGGCAGCCGATGCGCGCCAGGGCCTGGCTGAGCACCGTGCGGATGGCACGATCGTCGTCGGCCAGCAGCACGGTGCGCCCGGTATCCGGCAAGCGGTTCATCCGCGCTCTCCCACTGGCCCGGCGGCGTGGGCCGCGGCAGGCTCGGTCACTGCGATCTCTCCGGCGGCCTTCGCCTCCGCTTCGGCGCGCGCCCGCTCGGCCGCGGCGACGTCGTTGGCGCTGGCTATGGGCAGGCGCAGGCGCATGCGCGTCCAGCCGGGCTCGCTCTCGCAGGAGATCACACCGCCATGCTCGGCCACGATCTTCGAGACATAGGCGAGGCCGAGACCCGTCCCCGTGGTCTTGGAGGTGACGAAGGGCTCGAAGAGGTGGTCGATCAGCCCCTCCGGCACCCCGCGCCCGTTGTCCGAGATGGTGACCTGCAGCGGCAGCGAGGCGCGCCTGCCGGTCGCCGTCATCACCTTGACGCCCGAGCGATAGGCCGTGCGCACGGTGATCAGCCCGCCAACCTCCGGCGTCGCCTCGGCGGCATTCTTGAGAAGGTTGATGAAGACCTGGATCAGCTGGTCCGCATCCCCCATGACCGGCGGCAGCGAGGGGTCGTATTCCTCGATGAAGCGCACATGGCGCGCGAAACCCGCCTTGGCCGACTTCACGCTGCGGTCCAGGACGTCGTGGATGTTCACGGGCTCCGAGCGGGTCGAGCCCTGCATGCCGAACGCCTCGACGCGTGTCAGCAGCGTCGAGATGCGGTCGGTCTCGGCGCGGATCAGCTCGGTCAGCTCACGCTCCCGGTCGCCAAGCGTCATCTGCAACAGCTGCGCCGCGCCCGAGATGCCCGCCAGCGGGTTCTTGACCTCGTGTGCCAGCATCGCGGCGAGCCCCGTGACCGAGCGCGCGGCATCGCGGTGGCTGAGCGAGCGGTCCATGCTCTCGGCGATGGCCCGCGGGTGGATCACCAGCATCAGCCGGCCCGTCCGCGCCGCGCCCGTCTCGTCCGGCAGCGGCGTGCAGTGCAGGTCCACCAGCCGCGTCGGCTGGTCGGGCAGCGTCAGTTCGACCTCGTAGTCGGCCATCGACATCGCGCGGGTCGAGGACTGCTCGATCAGCGCGGCCGTGCGGCTGGTCTGGCCGACGAGGCGGATGATCGACTGGCCCTGGAGCTGGCGCTCCGAGGTCGCGAGGAACGCCTCGCCCGCGGCGTTCACCGCCGTGATCGACCAGTCGGGCTCGACGATCAGCGCCGGGTTGGGCAGCGCGTTCCAGAGCTGTGTCTCGCTCGGCAGAGCGTTCATGCCGCCATCCTCCCGGAAAGGCCCGTGTCCACCGCCTCTGCGAGGATCCCGGCCACCGCCTCCGGTGTGCCGGCCCGCATCAGCCGCGGCCGGAGGGGGGCGAGCCAGGGCGCCGCCTCGCAGTACCAGCCGAGATGCTTGCGCGCCGTCCTCAGCCCGATGTCACGGCCGTAGTGCAGAAGCTGCGCCTCGTGATGCCCGGCGATCAGCGCGATCAGCGCCGCGCCCTGCGGTATCGCGGGCGCCGGGGCGCCCTCCAGCGCGGCGGCGACCGTGCCGGGCACCCAGGGCCGCCCGCGCGCGCCCCGCCCCACCATCACCGCCGCCGCGCCCGACGCCGCCAGCGCCGCGCGCGCCGTCGCCGCATCGGTGATGTCGCCGTTCGCGATCACCGGCACCTCGACCGCCTCGACCACCGCGCGGATCGCCGCCCAGTCGGCCGCGCCCTTGTAGAAGTCGCAGCGCGTGCGCCCATGCACCGTGATCGCCTGCACCCCGGCCGCCTCGGCCCGGCGCGCGATCTGGGGCGCGGTCATGCAGTCGCGGTCCCAGCCGAGGCGCATCTTCAGCGTCACCGGCACATCCACCGCCGCCACCACCGCCTCGATCAGCGAGAGCGCGTGGTCCGGGTCGCGCATCAGCGCCGAACCCGAGAGCCCGCTGGTCACCTTCTTGGCCGGACAGCCCATGTTGATGTCGACGATGCGCGCCCCGGCATCGGCCACCCGGCGCGCCGCCTCGCCCATCCAGTAGGCCTCGCGCCCCGCGATCTGCACCGCGGTCGCGGTATCGTCGGCGTCGAGCTCGGCCCTGGCGCGCACGCTCGCCATGCCCTCGATCATCTCGCGGCTCGCCACCATCTCCGACACGACCAGGCCCACGCCGAAGCGGGCGACCAGGCGACGGAACGGCCGGTCGGTAATGCCCGCCATTGGGGCGAGGATCACCGGCGTTGTGACGCCCAATGCGCCAAGTGACTTCATCTGCCCAATCCCTATGCAGAGCACGGACGATAGCCGGCACCGCTTGTGCGGCGCAAGCTCGGAGAATAGAAGCCTGTGACCTGAAACCGGGCAGCAGGGGCCAGTAAGGGGCCGGCGCCGGCGACCCAAGGGCAGCGGCGCGCCATTCCTACCCCTCCTGCTGCCGAGATGACCAGCCCACCCGACCCGGCCGGGCGCTTCCCGCCGCCCCGGGCATACCGCCGAGACGCCCATGACCATCGCCGCCGTCATCGTCGCCGCAGGCCGCGGCCTCCGCGTCGGCGGGCCGGTACCCAAGCAGTACCGCATCGTCGCCGGGCGCGCGCTGCTGGCCCACACGCTCAAGGCCGCCCTCGGCTGCCGCCGTCTCGACCGCGTCGTCGTCGCGATCGGCGCCGGCGACGCCCCCGCCTATGCCGCCGCCATCGCCGGGATCGAGGATCCGCGCCTGGCCGAGCCCGTGACCGGCGGCGCCACCCGGGCCGAGAGCGTGCGCGCGGCCCTGGAGGCGCTGGCAGGGGACCCGCCCGCGACCGTGCTGGTCCACGACGCGGCGCGCCCCTTCGCGCCCGCCGCACTCTGGGAGCGCCTGATCGACGCGGTGGCAGACGGCGCGACCGGCGCCATCGCCGCCGAGCCGGTCGCCGACGCGCTCTGGCGCGAGACACCCGAGGCGCGCGAGCCGCTGGCCGACACCCCCGTCCCGCGCGCGGGTCTCTGGCGCGCGCAAACGCCGCAGGCCTTCCCCTTCGGCCCCCTGCTCGACGCGCATCGCGCCGATGCCGATGCTGCCGGCACGCCTGCGCTCGACGATGCCGAGGTCTATCGCCGCGCGGGCCACCCCGTCCGCCTGATCGCCGGCTTCCCCGCCAACGTGAAGG
>JBCBPG010000013.1:0-16838 GCA_039820865.1 Pseudomonadota bacterium | reverse complement strand
CCGCGCTGGCGCTGCCCGCCGGTGCCGGCGACCCGGTCGAGGGCCGCAAGATCGCCCGCCAGTGCTCGCAGTGCCACGGGATCGACGGCATCGCGCAGATCCCCATCGCGCCCCATATCGCGGGCGAGAACGAGATCTACCTGCGCACCCAGCTCCAGCACTTCCGGTCCGGCAAGCGCGAGCACGAGATCATGTCGATCATCGCGGGCGGCATGAGCGACCAGCAGATCGAGGACGTCTCGGCCTGGTATGCCTCGATCCAGATCACGGCGACCGTGCCCGAGTGACCGGCCGGCGGGGCCTGTCGCGGCGACGGTCTCAGAGTACAAGGGTCGGCGGCGCCGGCGTTGACCTCGGCCGGTCCGACGCCGACAAGCGGCCCATGATCCGGGGGAGGAGCCCATGCGCCTGATCGTCCTCGGCGCCGCGGCTGGCGGAGGCCTGCCGCAATGGAACTGTGCTGCGACCAACAGCGCATCCTTCTGGGCTGGCGGCAGCGCGGCGATGCCGGCCGCCTCGCAGTCGTCGCTGGCCGTCTCGGTCGATGGCGAGCGCTGGCTGGTGCTGAACGCCTCGCCCGACATCCGGTCGCAGATCATGGCGACGCCGGCGCTGCAGCCGCGTGTGGACAAGGGCCTGCGCAACTCGCCGATCGCGGCCGTCATGCTGACCAACGGCGATATCGACCATGTCGGCGGGCTGCTGACGCTGCGCGAGAGCCAGCCCTACGACCTGTGGATGACGCCCGCGATCTCCGACGTGCTGGACGCCAACCCGATCTTCGAGGCGGTCAACCGCGACATCGTCCACCGCCGCACCGTCCACCTCGAGCAGCCGATCCAGCCCATCGAGGGGCTGACCGTCACGCTCTTCGCCGTGCCGGGCAAGGTGCCGCTCTACATGGAGACGGGCGAGGTCGCGACCGACCTCATTGGCGAGCAGACGGTGGGCGTGGCGCTGGAGACGGGGCGGGGCCATGCCTTCTACATCCCCGGCTGCGCCTCGATGACACCGGAGCTGGCGAAGCGGCTGCATGGCGCGGCGCTGGTTTTCTTCGATGGCACGGTGTTTTACGACGACGAGATGATCCGCGAGGGCGTGGGTCACAAGACCGGCCAGCGCATGGGCCACATGGCGATGGCGGGGCCGGAGGGCTCGATGGCGGCCTTCGAGGGGCTCGAGGTCGGCCGCCGCGTCTATGTCCACATCAACAACACCAACCCCGTCTGGCGCCCGGACACCCCCGAGCGGGCCGAGGTCGAGGCCGCCGGCTGGACCATCGCGCATGACGGCCTGGAGATCCTGCTATGACCATACATTCGCCCGAACTTGCGAACGGCCCGCTCGCCCCCGAGGCGCTGGAGGCGGCGCTGCGCGCCATTGGCGAGGCGCGTTATCACCACCTCCACCCCTTCCATCAGCGGCTGCATTCGGGCGGCTGTTCGATCGACGAGGTGCGGGCCTGGGCGCTCAACCGCTACTGCTACCAGCGGATCGTGCCGCTCAAGGACAGTGCGATCCTGGCGCGGATGGACGACACGCTGCTGCGCCGGATCTGGCGCCAGCGCGTGGTCGACCACGACGGCGAGATCGACGACCACCCCGAGGGGGGGCTGCGGCGCTGGCTGGCGCTGACCGACGGGCTGGGGCTGGAGCGGGGCTACGTGACCTCGATGCGCGGCGCCCTGCCGGCGGTGCGCTTTGCCTGCGAGGCGTATATCCATTTCGTGCGCGACAAGACCCTGCTGGAGGCCATTGCCTCGAGCCTGACCGAGATGTTCAGCCCGATGATCATCAAGCAGCGCGTAACGGGGATGCTGCAGCACTATGACTTCGTGAGCGAAGACACGCTCCGTTACTTCAAGAACCGACTGACCGAGGCGCCGCGCGATGCCGATTTCGCGATCGAGTACGTCAAGCGCCACGCCGTGACTGTCGAGGACCAGGACCGCGCGCTGGAGGCGCTGCGCTTCAAGTGCTCGATGCTCTGGGCGCAGCTCGATGCCATCAGCCATGCCTATGTCCACGCCAACCCCGTCCCGGGCGCCTGGGCGCCGGGCGAGGCGGTGGCGGTGGCGGCATGAGCGAGGCGGCCGAAGCCCCCGTCGTGGCGGGCACGGCGGTGCCCTACCTGCCGCGGGGCGTGCGGCTGCGGCACTGCCCGCTGCGCGGCGCCTGGTTCCTGCTGGCGCCGGAGCGGGCGCTGAAGCTCGACACCGTGGGGGCGCATGTGCTGCAGGCGCTGGACGGCAGCGATTTCGACACCGTCGTCGCCGCGCTGGCCGCCAGGTTCAACGCGCCGCCCGAGCGGATCGCGGCGGATGCCGGCGCCTTCCTGACCCAGATGGCCGACCGGCGGATGGTGGAGTTCCGATGAACGAGGCAGCCCCCCAGCCCAAGGCGACCGCGACGCCGATCCCGATCCCCATGGCGATGCTGGCCGAGCTGACGCATCGCTGCCCGCTGTCCTGCCCCTACTGCTCGAACCCGCTGGAGCTGACGCGCCGGTCGGGCGAGCTGGATACCGACACCTGGATCCGCGTCTTCCGCGAGGCGGCGGCGATGGGCGTGCTGCACGTCCACCTCTCGGGCGGCGAGCCGGCGGCGCGCAAGGACCTGCCGGCGCTGGTGACGGGCGCGGTCGAGGCGGGGCTCTACACCAACCTCATCACCTCGGGCGTCGGACTGACCAAGGCGGCGTTCGACGACTGCGCGGGCCGCGGCCTGGACCATGTTCAGCTTTCGATTCAAGGGGTTGATGCCCAGATGGCCGACAAGATCGGCGGCTATCGCGGGGGCTTCGAGACCAAGATGCGCGTGGCCGAGTGGATCGCGGCCGAGGGTATCCCGCTGACGGTCAACGCGGTGATGCACCGGCTGAACCTCGACCGGCTGGAGGAGACGATCGAGCTGGCGCTGCGGCTGGGCGCGCGGCGGCTGGAGGTCGCGAACACGCAGTACCACGGCTGGGCCTCGGTCAACCGGGGCACGCTGATGCCAACCGAGGCACAGGCGCGCGAGGCGAGCCGCATCGTCGCCGAGGCGCGCGGGCGGCTGAAGGGCCGGATGGTCATCGACTATGTGCCGCCCGACCACCATGCGCGGTTCCCCAAGCCCTGCATGGGCGGCTGGGCGCGCATCGGGCTCTGCATCAAGCCCGAGGGCAAGGTGCTGCCGTGCCACGCGGCCGAGAGCATTACGGGGCTCGATTTCGAGACGGTGGCCGAGCGGTCGCTCATCGACATCTGGAAGACGGGGCCGGCCTTCACCGCCTATCGCGGCACGGCCTGGATGCCCGAGCCCTGCCAGTCCTGCGACCGGCGCGAGATCGACTGGGGCGGCTGCCGCTGCCAGGCCTTCGCCTATACCGGCGACGCGGCCGCGACCGACCCGGTCTGCGAGAAGGCACCCGCGCATCAGACCATGCTGGACGCGCTGGCCGAGCCTGGCGGCGGCGAGGATCTCGTCTACCGCAAGATGTAGGCGCGGCACTTTCCGTCCCGGAAGGACGCTGACGGCGCATCGGGCTCGGCAGTCGGCTTTCGGGGCCGGAAACGCCACCCGAGTGCCCGAAGGATTTTTACTGTGCCGACAGGGCCTTGCGGGCCGTTTCGGGCATGACGCCGATCAATCGGCGATCTCCGATACGGCGTTTTCGGGCGTTTTCGGGTGTTTTTGGCCCCCCAGGGCGGGATCCAACCTGGCGTGAGCACGGGCGCCCTGCCCACTCGCGTCAGCCTAGGCCCAGGCGCATGAAAAACCCGTTGCGTCCGCGCGCCCCCCAGCGTTCGCCGAAAGGTAACGGGATCGCGGCAACGATGACGTGGGTAGGGGCGAGAGTGGGGGGCGGAGCGAGAGTGGGTGTTTCCGTTCGGTCGGAGACCGCTCTAGATGCCGATGAAGACGAAGGAGACGTCGCCGAAGGCGATGGCCAGCGGGATGAGGGCGAGCAGGCCCGCGACCTGGACGGCGACCGGCAGACGCTCGTTGGGCTGCAGGGCCGCGTCGATCGCGGCGGGCGAGCGGCAGTGGGTGGCGAGGCCGGGCTCGGGCGGCAGGCGCGGGTCGGTGCGGGGGCGGTCGATCTCGACGGTGACGCTCTCGCGCCCCGCGCGGAGGGTGGCGATGATCGCGGGGGCCTCGGCCGTGTCGCCCGCGGGGCGGATGTCGAGCGTGGCCGGATCGCAGAGCCTGTCCGGCGCGACCGAGACCAGGCTGTAGCGCCCGGGGGGGATCCGGACGCGGCCGGGGCGGTCGTCGCGGAACTCGAGCAGGATGACGGTGTCGCTCCCGGTATCGGCGAGGACGAGGGCGCCGCGGCCGTCGGGCGTGAGCAGGGGCGTGCGCGGGCCGAAGAGGCGGATGTCGAGCGGGAGCGCAACGCCGCCCGCGCTGTCGGCTGCGACCGGGGTTGCGCGGGTGAGGGCGTCGGCGGCGATCTCGGCGGGGTCCGGATCGCCGGCGCAGCCCGCCAGGGCCAGCAGGGCGAGCGGGGCAAGGGCGCGCCTGCGGAGCCGGCTTGCGCCGGCGCCTCCGGCGCAAGGGTCGCGAGGTCTGGAGGGGCGTGTCGGGGCGGGCGGGCCGGACGCGCCGGAGGCACCGCCGCAGGCGCCCGGGGAACTGCCGCAGGCGCCCGGGGAACTGCCGCAGGCGCCCGGGGAACTGCCGCAGGCGCTCTGGAAACCGCCGCGGGTGCCCGGGGAACTGCCGCGGGTGACCGGGGAACGGGGGGCCGCCGGTGTCGGGCGGCTCCCTCTGGTGCTGGCGGCGGTCAGGCCGCGGCCGCTATGGCGCGGCGGGTCATGACGGCCACGAGATGGGCGCGGTACTCGGGCGTGGCGTGCAGGTCGCCCAGCATGCCGTCGGCCGGCAGCGTCAGGCCCGCGAGCGCGTCGGCCGAGAAGCTCGAGGCCAGCGCCGCCTCGGCCTCGGCCCAGCGGAAGACGCCGCCGTCGCTGGCGCCGGTCACTGCCACGCGCGCGCCGCCGGCCATCCGGGCGACGAAGACGCCGACCATGGCGAAGCGCGAGGCGGGCTGCTCGAACTTCACATAGGCCGAGGCCTGGGGCATGGGGAAGTCGATCGAGACCAGCAGCTCGCCCTCGTCCAGCGCGGTCTCGAACATGCCCTGGAAGTAGTCGTCCGCGCCGATGCTGCGCCCGGTCGAGGTGTGGAAGGTGGCGCCGAGGCCGAGGGCGGCGGCCGGGTAGCAGGCGGCCGGGTCGTTGTTGGCGAGGCTGCCGCCGATGGTGCCGCGGTTGCGGACCTGCGGGTCGCCGATCTGGCCGGCCAGCGCCGCGAGGCCGGGGATCCTGGCGGTGACCAGCGCGTCCGAGGCGACGGCGGCGTGGCGGGTGGCGGCGCCGATGGCGATGGCGCCGTCCTTTTCGCAGATGCCGGTCATCTCGGCGACGCCGGTCAGGTCGACCAGCACGGCCGGCTGGGCGAGGCGCTGCTTGAGCGTCGGGATCAGGGTCTGCCCGCCGGCGATGGCCTGGGCGTCCTCGCGGCCCATGGCGGCGATGGCGTCCTGCAGGGTGGCGGGCTTGACGTAGTCGAAGGCGTACATGGGGTCTCTCCCGGAATGGTGTGGGGCGGGGCGCGCCGGGCGCCCCGCCGTCAGCCCGTTACTCGGCAGCCGCCGGCGTGCGGGCGGCGTCGATGGCGGCCCAGACGCGGGCCGGCGAGAGCGGCATGTCGATATGCGCGATGTCGTAGCCGCCGGCATTGAGCGCGTCGAGCACCGCGTTGACCAGCGCGGGCGGCGAGCCGATGGCACCGGCCTCGCCGCAGCCCTTCACGCCGAGCGGGTTGTGGGTGCAGGGCGTGACGCAGGAGTGGTCGACGGTGAACATCGGGAAGTCGGCCGCGCGGGGCATGGCGTAGTCCATGTAGGAGGCCGCCTTGAGCTGGCCGTCCGCGTCATAGGCGCAGTTCTCGAGCATCGCCTGGCCGAGGCCCTGGGCGAGGCCGCCATGGACCTGGCCCTCGACGATCATCGGGTTGACGACGTTGCCGAAGTCGTCGGCCGCGGTGAAGTTGAGCACCGTGGTGACGCCGGTCTCGGGATCGACCTCGACCTCGGCCACGTAGACGCCCGAGGGGTAGGTGAAGTTGGCCGGGTCGTAGAACGAGGTCTCCTCGAGGCCGGGCTCCAGCTCCTCGATCGGGTACTTGTGGGGCACGTAGGCGGCGAGGCAGACATCGCCCCAGGCCACGGCCTTGTCGGTGCCGGCGACGGTGAACTGGCCGTCCTTGAACTCGACGTCGGCGTCCGAGGCCTCCATCAGGTGGGCGGCGATCTTCTTGGCCTTGGCGACGATCTTGTCGACCGACTTGACGATGGCCGAGCCGCCGACTGCCAGCGAGCGCGAGCCGTAGGTGCCCATGCCGAAGGGCACCTTGGCGGTGTCGCCGTGGACGATGTCGACCTGGCCCTCGTCGCAGCCGATCATCTCGGCGACGACCTGGGCGAAGGTGGTCTCGTGGCCCTGGCCATGGCTGTGCGAGCCGGTGAAGACCGAGATCGAGCCGGTCGGGTTCACGCGCACGGTCGCCGCCTCGTAGAGGCCGGCGCGGGCGCCGAGGGCGCCGACCAGCGAGGAGGGCGCGATCCCGCAGGCCTCGATGTAGGAGGCGATGCCGAGACCGCGGAGCTTGCCGCGCCCGGCGCTCTCGGCGCGGCGCGCCTCGAAGCCCGCCTTGTCGGCCAGCTCCAGCGCCTTGTTCAGCGTCGCCTCGTAGTCGCCGGTGTCGTACTGGACGGCGACCGGCGTCTGGTAGGGGAACTGGTCGGGCTGGATGTAGTTCTTGCGCCGCAGCTCGGCCGGGTCGACGCCCAGCTCGCGGGCCGCTTTGTCGACGACGCGCTCGATCTGGTAGGTGGCCTCGGGCCGGCCCGCGCCGCGATAGGCGTCGACGGGGACGGTGTTGGTGAAGATCGCCTTGACGTTGGTGTAGATCACCGGCGTGCGGTAGTTGCCCGCCAGCAGCGTGCCGTGCAGCCAGGTCGGGATGCAGGGCGCGAAGGTCGAGAGATAGGCGCCCATGTTCGCCAGCGTGTGGCAGCGGAGCGCGGTGAAGTTGTGATCCGCGTCCAGCGCCAGCTCGATCGTGGTGATGTGGTCGCGGCCCTGGGCGTCCGACAGGAACGCCTCCGAGCGGGTCGAGGTCCACTTGACCGGGCGGTTCACCGCCTTGGCGGCCCAGGTGACGAAGGCCTCCTCGGCGTAGTGGTAGATCTTGCAGCCGAAGCCGCCGCCGACATCCGGCGCCACGACGCGCAGCTTGTGCTCGGGGATCGAGAGCACGAAGGCGCCCATCAGCAGGCGGATGACATGGGGGTTCTGCGAGGTGGTGTAGAGCGTGTGCTCGTCGCGGGCGCGGTCGTATTCGCCGATGGCCGAGCGCGGCTCCATCGGGTTGGCGACGAGGCGGTTGTTGACCAGTTCCAGCCTGGTCACATGCGCGGCGTTCGCGATCGCGTCGTCGACGGCCTGCTTGTTCTCGGCCACGAACTCCCAGTCGAAGCAGAGGTTGTCGGCGATGTCGTCATGGATCGCGGTGCCGGCGGTCCCGGCCGTGGTCATGTCGATGACGGCGGGCAGTTCGTCGAAGTCGATCTCGACCATCTCGGCGGCGTCCTGCGCCTGCTCGAGGCTCTCGGCGAGGATGGCGACGATGGGATCGCCGACGTGGCGCACCTTGCCCTCGGCGAGGATCGGGTGCTTGGGCTCCTTCATCGGCTCGCCGTGGCGGTCGGTGACCTGCCAGCCGCAGGGGACGCCGCCGACGGCGGCGAGGTCCTCGGCCGTGAAGACGCCGACGACGCCGTCGGCGGCCCTGGCGGCGGCGGTGTCGATGCGGTTGATCCGGGCATGCGCGATGTCCGAGCGCAGGAAGTGGCAGTGGAGCTGGCCGGGGCGGTTGATGTCGTCGGTGTACTGGCCGGCGCCGGTGACGAAACGGGCGTCCTCGCGCCGTCTGGAGCTGGCGCCGATGCCCTGGGTCTTGACGTCGAGATCCTTGGCCATGGAGAGCCTCCCTGTTGCTGTCCCGGTCCCTCTGGACCGTTGATGTGTCGTTGGCCCGGAGGATACCGGGCTGGCGCGGGCGGCGTGGTGCGGCACGCCCGCGCGGGGACGTCTAGGCCGGTGCGGCGGTGAGCAGCGCGACCCCGAGCGTGATCTGGCAGAAGACGCCCACGGCGAAGATCAGCGTGCGCGCCACGGGGATGCCGGTGCAGTAGACGACGTAATGGGCGAGGCGGGTGACGAAGAAGATCGCCGCCGCCGCCGCCGTGACGCCGGTGCCCGCGCCCGCGACATGCACGCCGATCGCCAGCGGCGCGAAGACGACGAGGTTCTCGACCGCGTTGCGGTGGGCGCGCTGGGCGCGCTCGGCCCAGGCGGCGGGGCCCGGGTCGTCGCCCACCCGTTCGGTGAGCGCCGAGACCAGCCCGCGCTCGAGGATGAGCGAGACGATGTAGGGCGCCCACATCAGCGATGTGAGAAGCGCGGTCGCGGCCATCCAGAAGAGCTCGGGGCTCATTGCCTGATCCTCGCGCGGCTTATTCGGCGGCGACGGGCTGGCCGCGCATCTCGGCGCCGGCGGCGAGGATCGCCTTGACGATGTTGTGGTAGCCCGTGCAGCGGCAGATGTTGCCCTCGAGCCAGTCGCGCACCTCGGCCTCGCTGGGATCGGCGTTCTGCTTCAGCAGGTCGGCGGCCGACATGATCATGCCCGGCGTGCAGAAGCCGCACTGCAGCCCGTGATGCTCGCGGAAGGCGGCCTGGATGACGCCGAGCGAGCCGTCGGGATTGGCCATGCCCTCGATCGTGGTGACCTCGGCGCCCTCGGCCGCGGCGGCGAACACGGTGCAGGCCTTCACGCTCTCGCCGTTCACATGCACGACGCAGGCGCCGCACTGCGAGGTGTCGCAGCCGACATGGGTGCCCGTGAGGCCGAGGCCTTCGCGCAGGAATTCGACGAGCAGGGTGCGGCCCTCGATCTCGCCGCTGACGGCCTTGCCGTTCACGGTCATCGAAACGGTGGTCATGGGTGGTCTCCCCGGAGTGGTGTGGGTCGGTGGCCCGGCCTCTCGGACGGCCGGGCGGGTCGTGGATGGGCGGAGGGTCGTGGGGCCCGGTCGTGGGGCTCAGCCGAAGAGGCGGGCGAGCCAGGACTTCTTCTTCTCGGCCGGCGGCTCGTCGGCGACGGCGTGATGCGTCGCCTCCTCCGGCGTCTGCGGCGCGGCGGCGACCGGGTCGGGCGCGGGGGCCGAGGGCGCGGGCTGGCCCGCCTTGTCCGCCGGCACGGCGCTGGAGGGGGTGTCGACGGGGGCGGGGGCCTCCGCTTGCGCTTCGGCGCCGGTCTCGGCCGGCCCCTCGACCTGGGCCTTGAAGCGGTCGAAGAACTCGTCGGCCATCTTCTTGGCGAAGCCGTCGATCAGGCGCGAGCCGAGCTGGGCGAGCTTGCCGCCGACCTTGGCCTCGGCCTTGTAGGTCAGCATCGTGCCGCCCTCGGCATCGACGAGCGCGACATCGGCGCCGCCCTTGGCGAAGCCGGCCGCGCCGCCCTTGCCCTCGCCCACGAGGCGGTAGCTCACGGTCTCGACGATGTCTTCCAGCGTCACCGCGCCTTTGAACTTGGCCTTCACCGGGCCGACCTTCTGGGTCACCTCGGCCTCGAGCGCGTTCTCGGCGGTCTTCTCCATGCGCTCGCAGCCCGGGATGCAGGCCTTGAGCACCTCCGGATCGTTGAGCGCGGCCCAGACCGTGGCACGGTCGGCGGCGATCAGGCGTTCACCGGTGAGTTCCATGGTTGTCCTCCCGGCCTGCTGAGCAGGCTCATCTTCCGCGGCACGATAGGCGTTGGGACTGACGTTGCCCAATGCGACGTTAGGCGCAAGGCGTAAGTGCCCGCCACGCCGGACGGCGCGCGACGGCGGCGGCGCCGGCCGGGCGCAGTGCGGGGCGCAGTGCGGGGCGCAGTGCGGGGTGGGGCGCGGGGTGGGGCGCGGGGTGGGGCGTGGGGCGCGGGTCGAGGAGGGGGCTGTACGGAAGTCGGGCTGGCATGGGCGCGGGAACGGGGCTAGCCGGGAGCGAGGGCGCGCCGGCCGCGCGCCTGCCGGGCAGGGAGCGCAACATGCCGACAGAGCACGCCAGCAGGGCCGCCGGGGCGACGGCCGCGGGCCAGAGCATCCTCGTGGTCGACGACCATCCGCTGTTCTGCGACGCGCTCAGCATGACGCTGTCGAACGCGCTGCCGGGGGCGCGGCTGGCCACGGCGGGCCGGCTGTCGGACGCGCTGGACGCGATCGCGCACGGCACGGCGCCGGACGCGGTCATGCTGGACCTGAACCTGCCCGACGTGCACGGCTTCGACGGGCTGGCGCGGATGCGCGAGGCGGCGCCGGGGGCGCGGATCCTGGTCGTCTCCTCGATGACGGACAACGCGGTGGTCGCCTCGGCGCTGGCCTGCGGGGCGGACGGGTTTCTCGCCAAGGACGCGCCGCGCGGCGCGGTGATCGACGCCTTCGCCCGGCTCTCGGCCGGCGAGCGGGTGGTGCCGGAGGGCTATGTCGAGCCGCATGACGGCTCGTCCGCCGATGCCGCGCTGCTCGAGCGGCTGCAGCAGCTGACGCCGCGCCAGACGCGGATCCTCGAGCTGGTCTGCGCGGGCAAGCTGAACAAGCAGATCGCCTATGACCTCTCGATCTCGGAGACGACGGTGAAGGCGCATGTCACCGCGATCCTGCGCAAGCTGGGCGTCGCCTCGCGCACCCAGGCGGTGCTGGCGGTGCAGAAGGCGCGCTTCGCCGCGCTGGGCTGACCGGGCCGAGGCTGCCGGGCCGTCCACGGGCCGGGCGTGGCGCGGCGTGGCGCGGCGGTTGCGTGCGGCTTGATGCCTTCCGCACTGCGGGGCTACTCTTCGTCCAATGACAACCGGTCCGGGGAGGACGGGATTGGACGCGCCCTTCGATGACGGGATCGCGCCAGCAGGTGACGGCGCCACGCTGCCCGTCGCGCCTCGCGGTGCGCTTCTCTCGGCCTCGCTCGACGCCGGCGATGCGGTGGGCGCGATGCCGGCGCTGGCGGCGCGGCTGATGGCCGAGGCGGGCGCCGGGGGGCTGGCGCTGGTGGTCCTGTTCGTCGCGAGGGCGGCCGACTGGGACCGCGTGGCCGAGGCGGCGGGCGCGGCCTTTGGCGCGGTGCCCGTCATCGGCTGCTCGACCGCGGGCGAGATCGGGCCCGGCGGCTACGAGGAGGGCACGGTGGTGGCCATCGGCCTGCCGCGGCGCGACTTCGCCGCCGCGGTGCGGCTGCTGGCGCCGCTGGCCCCGCTGGACACGGGCGCCGTGGCGGGCGCGGTGCTGTCGGCGCGGCTGGAGGTGGCGACGGCGGCGCCCGACTGGGGCCACGCCTTTGCGATGCTGATGGTCGACGGCATGAGCCGGGCCGAGGACCGGCTGGTCGCGGCGATCGCGCCCGCGCTGGGGCCGGTGGCGATGTTCGGCGGCTCGGCCGGCGACGGGCTGGAGTTCCGCCGCAGCGTGGTGCTTCAGGGCGGGCGGGCGGTTGCGGGGGCGGCGGCGATCGCGGTGGTGCGCACGCGCTGTCGCGTCGATGTCTTCCGCCACGACCATTTCCGCCCGACGGCCGAGCGGATGGTGGTGACGGCCGCCGATCCGGCGGATCGGCTGGTGAGCGAGCTGAACGCCGAGCCGGCGGCGCATGAGTATGCGCGCATCGTCGGCAAGGATCCCGCGCAGCTGACCCCCTTCACCTTCGCCGCCAACCCGGTCGTGGTGCGCATCGGCGGCGAGCATCATGTGCGCGCGATCCAGAAGGTCGAGCCGGACGGGTCGCTGCGCTTCTTCTCGGCGATCGACGAGGGGCTGGTGCTGCGGGTGGCCGAGCCGCTGGAGATGGCGACGCATCTGGAGGACGCGCTGGCGGGGCTGGGCACCGGGCGCGAGGCGCCGGCCTCGATCCTGATGTGCGACTGCGTGCTGCGCCGGCTGGAGGCCGAGGAGCGCCAGCAGACGCGCGCGGTCTCGGCCGTGCTGCGCCGCCACGGGGTGCGCGGCTTCTCGACCTATGGCGAGCAGCACCTGGGCGTGCATGTGAACCAGACCTTCACCGGCGTCGCGATCTATCCGCCGGAGCGCTGAGGGATGGACGCGCTCGACGGCGACGCCCTGGCCCGGCTGGCGCGCGAGAACGACAAGCTGCGGCGCATCAACGAGGTGCTGATGCGCCGCGTCGAGCAGGCGACCGACGAGGCCGGCAGCGGCTATGCCGAGTTCGAGACCGCCGTGACGATCGACGGCCGGGTGCGTGCGCGCACGCGCGACCTGGAGGAGGCGCTCGACCTGCTGCACGTCACGAATGCCCGCCTCTCGGCCGCGATGCGCGAGGTCGAGCGGGCGAACACCGACCTGACGACGGCGCTGGAGGCCTTCGAGGAGGGCTTTGCGCTGTTCGACGGCGAGGACCGGCTGCTGCGCAAGAACAGCCGGTTCGCGGCCTTCGCGCCGGATGTCGCGGCGCGGATCGTGCCGGGGATCGGCTTTGGCGACTACGTCGCGCTGATCGCGTCGAGCCTGTACCTGGTGCTGCCGCCGGGCCATGACCGCGACAGCTGGCGCGAGGCGCGGATCGAGGCGCACCGGCGGCGGAGCGTCAACTTCAACGCCCAGGTCAGCGGCGACCGCTGGGTGCAGGTGAGCGAGCACCGCACCGCCGAGGGCGCCACCACGGTACTGCAGACCGACGTGACCGACATCATCCGCGCCGAGCGCGAGGAGCGCGACAAGCGCCTCGACCGCCAGGCGCGCATGGTGCGCGCGACGCTGGACCACATCGAGCAGGGCGTGGCGGTGTTCGACGGGCGCGGCGTGCTGGCCGCCTGCAACACCCGCTTTGGCGAGCTGGTCGCCGCGCCCGCGCGGCTGATGCGCCGCGGCACGGGCCGCGAGCGGGTGCTGGCCTGCCTGTCCGGGGCCTTCGGCGGCGACGATGCGGGCGACGTGGCGCGGCTGGTCGCCTGGATCGACGCGCCGACGCCGCGCCGGCCGCTGCGCGGCACGCTGTCGGGCCCGGACGGGCGGGTGCTGGCGCTGCATGCGGCCGAGATGCCGGATGGCTCGACGGTCCTGTCGCTTGGCGACATCACGGCCGAGCGGGCGGCGGCCGACGCGATGGCCGCGCTGAACGGGACGCTGGAGGCGCGGGTGGCCGAGCGGATGGCCGATGCGCAGGCCGCGCGCGAGGCGGCCGAGCGGGCCAATGCCGGCAAGACCCGCTTCGTCGCCGCCGTCAGCCACGACCTGCTGCAGCCGCTGAGCGCGGCCAAGCTGTTCACCGCCTCGCTGGCCGAGGAGCCGCTGGAGCCCTCCGCCCGGGCGCTGGCCGACCGGATCCAGCGCGCGCTCGGCTCGGTCGAGGAGCTGCTCGGCGGGCTGCTCGACATCTGCCGGCTGGACGCCTCGGCGGTGGCGCCCTCGCTGGCCGAGGTGCCGCTCGGCCGGCTGTTCCAGGGGCTGCGGCACGACTTTGCCGAGATGGCGCGCCAGAAGGGGCTGGAGCTGCGCGTGATCGACACCTCGGCAGTCGTCGTCTCGGACCCCGCCTATCTGCGCCGCATCCTGCAGAACCTCGTCTCCAACGCCATCCGCTACACGGCGACGGGCAAGGTGGTGCTGGGCGTCAAGCGCGATGCCGAGGCGGCGCGGATCGTCGTGGGCGATACCGGCTGCGGCATCGCCGAGGCCGACCAGGGCGCGGTGTTCGAGGAGTTCCGCCGTCTCGATCGCCCCGCGACGGCGCGGGCGGCGGGCCGCGGCGCCGGCCAGGGGACGGGAGACGGGACGGGCGACGGGGCGGGCGACGGGGCGGGCGACCGGGCGGGCCAGGGAGCCGGCCAGGGAGCCGGCCAGGGGGTGGGCCAGGGGGCCGGCCACGGGGGGGCTCAGTCGACGGGGCCGGGCGCGCCGGTGCCGGGCATGGGCCTCGGCCTCGCCATCGTCGAGCGGGCCTGCCGGCTGCTGAACCACGGGCTGACGCTGCACTCGACCGAGGGCGTGGGCACGGTTTTCACCGTCAGCGTGCCGCTGGTCGGCCAGGCATGGGGCAGGGCGGGCCCGGGGGCGGGCGAGACGGGCGCCCGGCCCGGCACCCCCGCCTCGCTGGAGGGCATGATCGTGCTGCTGGTCGAGGACGATGCGGCGGTGCGCGAGGCGATGACCAGCCTGATCGAGGGCTGGGGCGCCTCTCTGCTGGTCGCGGCCAATGCGGCCGAGGCGCGGGCGCTGGTCGGCGATCTCGGCCTGATGCCCGACGCGGTGATCGCCGATCATCACCTCGGCGCCGGGTCCAGCGGGCTCGAGCTGATCGCCGAGATGCGCGCCGACGATCCCGGCTTTCTCGGCGTGCTGACGACCTTCGACCGCGACCCGGGCCTGCGCGAGGTCGCGGCCGCCGCCTCGCTCTTCGTGCGCTACAAGCCGGTCGATCCGGCGGCGCTGGCAGCGCTGCTGGCCCGCCGCCGCCCCGGTTGCTGAGGCGCGGGGGCTGGCCGGCGGGCGGCCGGAGCGGCCGCCGACCGAACGGAAGCGCCCCCTCTCGCCCCCTCCGAAGCGCCCACTCTCGCCCCCTCCCACCTCATTGTTGCCGCAATCCCGTTACCTTTCGGCGAACGCTGCCGGACGCGCGGACGCAACGGGATGTTCATGCGCGTCGCCCTATCCTGACGTGGGCGGGCAGGGCAGTGCCGGAGAGGGCAGTGCCGGAGAGGGCAGTGCCGGGCGGCCTTGCTCGCGTCCGGTTGGCGCCCGCCCTGGACGGGCGGGCGCGGGCTCAGTCGAAGACGCTGGCGATCGATTCGACCCCGATGCCTTCCTTGATCTCGCGGAGACGGGCGTAGATCAGGGCCAGCATCGTGCAGAAGATCGCCGTCGGGATGGCGCTGAGCGCCACGTTCACCGCGATGCCGAGTGCGTTGCCGAGGACCGACGCCACCGCGCCCGCGACGAAGAGTATGAGGAAGCCGAACAGGATAAGGCCGATATAGAGCACGACGAGCGTGAACACGATCGGCCAGCGATAGCCGCGCGTGAGATCGACGCTGCGCTTGAAGCTGGCGAAGCCGGCATTCTCGACCACCACGGCCGGCACGGCCACCGAGAAGACAGCATAGACCCAGAGCCCCGGCAGGATGAACGCCAGCGTGGCGACACCGGCCATCAGCGCCACCGCCAGCGAGACGACCGCCAGCACCACCACCCGCGAGGCCGCGTCGCTGAGGGCGGCGGCCAGGTTGGGGCTCCGGCCGAGCTTGGCGTCATAGGCGATGCGCACGATGAAGGCGGTGGTCAGGCTGACGGCCACGATGCTGAGCAGGCCGATGAAGATCGAGAGGCCGACATTGATGTCCTCGGGGGCGACCTCCCCGGTGCCCAGCGTCTGGTCGCTGCCGAGCAGGATCACCGAGACGATCGCGACGAGGAGCTGGGGTGCGATCGCCGCCAGCACCGCCGGCTGGGCCGAGCGGGCGAAGATCGCGAAGGTCTCGCTGAACAGCGCTCCGATGCCGAGCGGCTGCATCGGGGCCGTGGGGCCGGTGTCCGACATGTCGTCTCCCTCGCCTGGCTTGTGCCGGAGCCCGGTCGGGTCCCGGCCGTTTGCCGCCCCGCGCCTGTGGCGAGGCAGGCGGGCGGACCGTCGGTCCCCCGTTACCTGTCGTCCCGGCGGCGGTCGCCACCGTTGACGGAGGTGGTGCCAAGCCCGGCGCCCGGCGTCGACCCCCCGCGTGGCTCCTTCGCCGTGGCGGAAGGGGTTTCCGCATCGGCAGACGCGCCCCTGCCCGCCGCGGCTGCCGGCGTGGTGGGCATCTCGGGCGTGTCGGGCGTGTCTGGCCCGCGGGTGCGGGCGACGCCGGGCGGGCGATTGGCGCGCGCTGCGACGCCGGGCGGGCGATGGGCGCGCGCCGCCAGGTCGGGCGGGCGATGGGCGCGCGCCGCGCCGGAGGCGGCCTCGCCGGCGCTGCGGTGGTGCTTGTCGGCGCGGGCGTCGCCCATCAGCTGGCGGCTTTCGAGATGCAGGCGCTGCGCGGCGTAGAAGTCGCCGAGGAAGGCCTGGTGATCGCGCTCGGCGACCGCCTCGGGATAGTCGATGCGCGCGCGGATCTTCCCGACGATCAGCGCCAGGGTCGTGTCGCGGCGGGCATGATCGGCGATCGTGCCGCTCCGCCCGGCCGCGCGCAGCACGCTCTCGAGCGTCTGGAGCTCGTAGGCGCCGTAGTGGTCGAGATGGTGCGGCTGGAAGGCGAAGCGCGTGGCCGGCCGCTCGGCCAGGTCGGGCAGCAGCAGCGCCGTGGGCTCGTCGATCACGCAGGTCCCTGCCAGGATGTCGCCGAGGCGCTGGCGCCGCCGGCTCGTCAGCGGGATGGCGAGCACGATGGCGATCCAGGTGAGCGTGACCAGCGCGGTGACGGAATCGACCGCCGGCAGCGCGACCAGCATGGTGCCGGGGACGAAGACCTCGGCCTCCTTCATCAGGTTGCGCAGCACCACGGCATGGGTCGAGAGCGAGCGGCCGTCCGCGCTGATCACGCGAAGCCCGACCGCGCGCTTGCCGAGGGTGCGCCCGGCCCAGGCGAGCTCGGCCGCGACGTAGTAGGGCGCACGGATGAAGAGGAAGAGGAGCGCGCCGACGGTGATGAGCGCGGTGTCGGGTGCGTCGAGGAGAACGGCGAGGGTGAGCACCAGCGCCAGCGTGCCGATGCCGCAGACCAGGATGTCGGCCAGCTGGGCGGCGAGACGGGCGCCGAGGCTG
>JBCBPG010000012.1:0-17360 GCA_039820865.1 Pseudomonadota bacterium | reverse complement strand
GGTCCATCCCGTCAGGCAGGCCGCGCGCGCGGCGCCGGCCTCCCCCCCGTCCCCCCTCCGACGCGGAGGGGGGGGCGCCGGCCCCGCCACCTGCGCCCCCCTCTCCCGTGGGAGAGGGGTCGGGGGAGAGGGCAGGGCCGCCGGGTGCCGGGCCGGGAGGGCACGCCCATGCTGATCCTCGACCATGACCGGGCAGGCGGCTACTGGGGCGCGGTCTATGCCTTCACGGCCGTCAAGGGCCTGCAGGTGGTGATCGACGGTCCCGTGGGCTGCGAGAACCTGCCGGTCACCTCGGTCCTGCACTACACCGATGCGCTGCCGCCGCACGAACTGCCCATCGTCGTGACCGGCCTGTCGGAGGACGAGCTCTCCAAGGACGGGACCGAGGGGGCGATGAAGCGCGCCTGGGGCACGCTGCGCCCCGACGAGCCGAGCGTCGTGGTCACCGGCTCGATCGCCGAGATGATCGGGGGCGGCGTGACGCCCGAGGGCACCGGCATCCGCCGCTTCCTGCCCCGCACCATCGACGAGGACCAGTGGCAGGCGGCCGACCGCGCGCTCACCTGGCTGTGGACCGAGTTCGGGATGAAAGCCGGGCGCGCGCCCAAGGCCCGGCCCAGGGGCGAGCGGCCGCGCGTGAACATCATCGGGCCGATCTACGGCACCTTCAACCAGCCCTCGGACCTGGCGGAGATCCGCCGGCTGGTCGAGGGCATCGGGGCCGAGGTCAACATGGCCTTCCCGATGGGCACGCATCTGGCCGACGTGCCGCGGCTGATCGACGGCGAGGTGAACATCTGCCTCTACCGCGAGTTCGGGCGCGGGCTCTGCGAGGCGCTGGACAAGCCGTACCTGCAGGCGCCGATCGGGCTCACCTCGACCACGCTCTTCCTGCGCAAGCTCGGCGAGCTGCTCGGCCTCGACCCCGAGCCCTTCATCGAGCAGGAGAAGCACACCACGATCAAGCCGCTCTGGGATCTCTGGCGCTCGGTCACGCAGGACTTCTACGCCACCGCGAGCTTTGGCGTGGCGGCGGGCGAGACCTACGCGCGGGGGCTGCGGAACTTTCTCGAGGGCGATCTCGGGCTGCCCTGCCGCTTCGCCTACAGCCGCACGGCCGGCACCAAGACCGACAACGACACGATCCGCAAGGCGGTGCATGAGAAGGCGCCGCTGATCCTCTTCGGGTCGATGAACGAGCGGATCTACGCGGCCGAGGCGGGCGGGCGCTCGCGCTGGATCCCGGCGAGCTTTCCGGGCGCCATCATCCGACGCGCCACCGGCACGCCCTTCATGGGCTACGCGGGTGCCACGTATCTCACGCAGGAGATCTGCAACGCGCTCTTCGACGCGCTGTTCCACATCCTGCCGCTCGGCCAGGACCTCGACCGCGCCGATCCGGCGCCCGCGCGCGCCACGGCCGACCGGCCGATCGCCTGGGACGCGGCGGCCGAGGCGGCGCTGGCGACGGCGCTCGAGCCCATCCCGGTCCTGACCCGCATCTCGGCCGCCAAGGGGCTGCGCGATGCCGCCGAGGCGCGCGTGCGCCAGGCGGGGCGGACCCGTGTCGAGACCGGCGATCTCGATGCCGTGGCCGGTGCGCTCGCGCCGGCCTGAGTGATCCGGCCGCGGGGGCAGGGGCCCCGCGGCGATACCCGAGCACCGCCCCACGGGGCGGCGGCACCAAGACCATCCCCGGCAGGGCCGGGACCAGAGGAGAGGCTCCGATGCTGGATACCACCACCTCCGACCAGGTCGCCCCGCGCGTCCCGTCGCTGACCGCGCATATCGACCCCGTGCGGCTCAAGCGCCTGAAGGAGCGGGAGTACCGCGCGATGTACTGGCTGATCGTCCCGATCTGCCTGGTCATCGCCCTGGTCGGCCGGCTCTGGCCGCGCTGGGACGCCTTCCACTCGGCCCATGTGCCGCCCCGGCGCGGCGTGATCGCCGAGGCCAGCCACATGGCGCACACCGTCATTCCCTTCGCCTTCTGGCGCTGAGGGATCACCGATCCCGCGCCCCGGGGCGTCGTCCCCCAGGCGCGGGTGCCTCGCCCGGCCGCCCGTGAGGGTCTGGCCGCGGAATGCCGGGTGAGGCGGCGCAGCCGGAGGGGGTCCGTCCGGAGGCGCCGAGAGGGGGCACTCGCTGCCCAAGACGACCCCGCCGCACGGGATTGGTGCGGTAACGGTTCCCTCGGTCTCGGCCGCGGGGCCAACAGCCGGAGGTAAGAGATGGCTGAAGAAAAGGGCTCGCTGACGGGCCTTTCCGACGACGAGGCGAAGGACTTCCATGAAGTCTACATGAGCGGCCTCGTCCTGTTCACCGGCGTCGCCGTCGTTGCCCACATCCTGGTGTGGCTGTGGCGTCCGTGGTTCGGCTGAGGAGGGACTGAGATATGCAGAAGTTCTATAAGATCTGGCTCGTCTTCGACCCGCGCACCGTGCTGGTCGCCCAGGCGATCTTCCTGTTCTCGCTCGCTGCGCTGATCCACCTCGTGATCCTCTCGACCGACCGCTTCAACTGGCTCGACGGCCCGCACAGCGCCTCGGTCTCGGAGCAGGTCATCGAGATGGAGACGAAGATCGGCTGAGGCCGCGTCACCTGCCATCGCCGGGGGCGGCCGGGAAACCGCGCCGCCCCCGACGGATCGACAGGCTCATCGACAGGCTCAATGTGCCGGTGGACCGGCCTCGCGCGGCCCTGACGCACGGAGGAAACAGCAATGGCCTTGCTCAATTTCGAGAAAAAGTACCGGGTCCGCGGCGGTACGATCATCGGCGGAGACATGTTCGACTTCTGGGTGGGGCCTTTTTACGTGGGCTTCTTCGGAGTCACGAGCGTGTTCTTCGCGGTGCTCGGCACCCTGCTGATCGCCTATGGCGCCTCCATGCAGGCGCAGACCATGGACGGCGTGAACCTGTGGACCATCCACATCGCCCCGCCGTCGATCGACTACGGCTTCGCGATCGCCCCGATCGACGAGGGCGGCCTGTTCCAGATGATCAGCATCTGTGCACTCGGCGCCTTCGTCAGCTGGGCGCTCCGGATGGCGGAGATCAGCCGCAAGCTCGGCATGGGACTGCACGTCCCCGTCGCCTTCGGCTTCGCGATCTTCGCCTACGCGACGCTGCAGGTGTTCCGCCCGCTCCTGATGGGGGCCTGGGGATACGCGTTCCCCTACGGTATCTTCAGTCACCTCGACTGGGTGTCGAACGTCGGCTACACCTACGGCAACTTCCTCTACAACCCGGCGCACATGATCGCGGTCACGTTCTTCTTCACGACGTGTCTGGCGCTCGCGCTGCATGGCTCGCTCGTCCTCTCGGCCGTGAACCCCGAGAGAGGCAAGACCGTGCGGACGCCGGAGCACGAGGACACCTACTTCCGCGACCTGATCGGCTACTCGATCGGCACCCTGGGCATCCACCGGCTCGGGCTGTTCCTCGCACTGAACGCCGGTTTCTGGTCGGCGGTCTGCATCGTGATCTCCGGGCCGTTCTGGGATGGCTCGTGGGCTGACTGGTGGGTGTGGTGGCCCGAGCTGCCGATCTGGGGCCCGACGGGGGAGTAAGACGATGCCGTTCATCGAATATCAGAACATCTTCACGCAGACCCAGGTCCGCGGCGCACCGGAGGCGGGCATCCCCTCCGAGATCGACACCTGGAGCCGCGCGGGCGGCGCCGGTTTCAACTGGCTCGTCGGCAAGATCGGCAACGCCCAGATCGGCCCGATCTATATCGGCGGTCTCGGCTTCGCCTCGATCCTCTGCGGCACGCTCTGGTTCGTGATCGTCGGGCTCAACATGCTCGCCTCGGTCGACTGGAACCCGCTGCAGTTCGTCGGCAACCTGTTCTACCTGTCGCTGGATCCCCCGGCGCCGGAATACGGGCTGTCCTTCCCGCCGCTGAACGAGGGCGGCTGGTTCCTGATCGCGTCCCTCTTCCTGCTGATCTCGGTCCTGCTCTGGTGGGTACGGACCTGGGAGCGGGCACAGTCGCTCGGCATGGGCAAGCACGTCGCCTACGCCTTCGCCTCGGCGATCTGGCTGTTCCTGGTGCTGGGCCTCATCCGCCCGATCCTGATGGGGTCGTGGTCCGAGGCGGTGCCCTACGGCATCTTCACCCACCTCGACTGGACGCTGAACTTCTCGCTCGTGCACGGGAACCTCTTCTACAACCCGTTCCACGCGCTCTCGATCGTCTTCCTGTTCGGCTCGGCCCTGCTCTTCGCGATGCACGGCGCGACGATCCTGGCCTGCTCGCGCGTCGGTGCTGACCGCGAGATCGAGCAGATCGTCGACCGCGGCACCGCCTCGGAGCGGGCGGCGCTGTTCTGGCGCTGGACCATGGGCTTCAACGCCACGATGGAATCGATCCACCGCTGGGCCTGGTGGTTCGCGGTGCTCACGACCCTCACGGGCGGCATCGGCATCCTGCTGAGCGGCCCGGTCGTGGCCGACTGGTACCAGTGGGCGATCGACCACAACTACGCGCCGCAGTACCCGGACGGGAACATCCCCGGCACCTACTGACACGGCTCCCGGTGCCGCCCCTCGCGGGCGGCACCTCTCCTTCAGGATCCCACGCGCGCGCAGAGCGGATCCACCGCGGGTCTCCCCGCAGCCCCCGTCATCATCCCGTGAGTGGTATCAGCCCTCGAGCGGCGGGCGCTCGTGCCAGCGGCCCTCGGCGCCCAGCACGGCAAAGCGGGCATAGAGCTCCTCGGCGAACCAGTCGCCCGCCCGCACCTCCCGGATCGCCGTCCGATGACCGCTGCCACCATAGGCGAAGGCGCGCATCGCCGCCGGATCGCGCCAGACCGAGAAGGTGACCTGGTGCACCAGCGGCACCTCCCCCATGCCCATCCGGAACAGCATGCCCGGCCCCGAGGCGATCTGTCGGTTGATCGCCGGCACCTTCGACCAGAAGGCGCGGGCATGGGCGATCTTCACCGTCGCGCGCGTGAGCACGGCCAGCGGCAGCCCATCGGGCGCCTCCTCGGCCGCTTCGAACGGTGCGAACCCGCCCCAGCGTCCGGTCGCGCGCAGCGGCAGCATCACGAGATCCGCGCTTTCCGCCGCGATCCCCCGCCGCCAGGCCCAGCCGCGCGACTTGAGCCCCCGCCGCGCCGCGGCCTCATCCTCCCATGTCGCCAGGATCGTCCACACGGCGGTATCCGGCGCGGGATCGAAACCTTCGCCCGTGCCGGTCCCCATGACGCGCGCGAAGCCGAGCCCGGGCGCCTCCAGCGCCCGATGCGCGCGCGCCATGCTGAGCAACTGCCTCAGGCGCGCGCCCAGACCCGCATAGCGAAAGCAGCTGAGCGTCACCACCTGGCGCCCGGCTTCCTGTCCCGTCCGACGGGCAGGGCGGTCATGGGTTATCAGGCTGACCGGGCCGCCGGCGGCCGCGCCCCTCTCGGGGGCACCGGGTGGGCGATGCGTCGGCGCGCCAGCGCCGTAAGCGGGGGCCCCCGGTGGCCCGGGCAGCGTCCCGCCGTCTAGGCTCACCCCGCCCTCACTCCGCGGCGCGCGGCACCGCGCGGGCCAGCTGGCACTCGGCCCAGAGCGAGCCCAGCGCCTCGGTCAGGTGGTCGAGATCGGCCTCCGAATGCAGCGGGCCCGGTGTGAAGCGCAGCCGCTCGGTCCCGCGCGGCACGGTCGGGTAGTTGATCGGCTGCACGTAGATCCCCCACTCGTCCAGCAGGCGGTCCGAGAGCCACTTGCACTTGACCGGGTCCTTCACCATCACCGGAACGATGTGGCTGGGGTTCGGCAGATGCGGAATGCCGGCCTCGTCCAGCCGGCGGCGCAGGCTCGCCACGCGGCTGCGCTGGATGGCCCGCTCCTCGTCGCTGTCCTTCAGGTGCCGGATCGCGACCGCGGCACCGGCAGCCACCGCCGGCGGCAGCGCCGTGGTGAAGATGAAGCCCGAGGCATAGGAGCGCACGAAGTCGCAGAGCGCGGCCGAGGCCGCGATATAGCCGCCCATCACGCCATAGGCCTTGCCGAGCGTGCCCTCGATCACGTCGATCCGGTGCATCAGGCCCTCGCGCTCAGCCACGCCGCCGCCGCGCGGCCCGTAGAGCCCGACCGCATGCACCTCGTCGATATAGCTGAGCGCGCCGTGCGCCTCGCAGACGTCGAGGATCTCGGCGATCGGCGCGATGTCGCCGTCCATCGAGTAGACGCTCTCGAAGGCGACGATCTTCGGCCGCTCCTGCCCGATGGCGGCCAGCTTGCGGTTCAGATCGTCCGGGTCGTTGTGCTTCCAGATCACCTTGTCGGCGCGGCTGTGGCGGATCCCCTCGATCATCGAGGCGTGGTTCAGCGCGTCCGACAGGATCACCGCGCCCGGCATCTGGCTGCCGAGCGTCCCCAGCGCCGCCCAGTTCGAGACATAGCCCGAGGTGAAGAGCAGCGCGCTCTCCTTGGCATGCAGGTCGGCGAGCTCGGCCTCCAGCGCGACATGGTGGATGTTCGTGCCCGAGATGTTGCGCGTGCCGCCCGCGCCCGCGCCGCACTTGTCGATCGCGTCCTTCATCGTGGCCAGGACGGCCGGGTGCTGGCCCATGCCGAGATAGTCGTTCGAGCACCAGACCGTCACGTCGCGCCGGTTGGCGGTGGTGTTGTGGCGCGTCGCCCGCGGGAAGGAGCCCTGGTGACGCTCGAGGTGATGGAACACGCGATAGCGCCCCTCGTCGTGCAGGGCATCGATCCGGTCGCGGAAGAACGCTTCGTAGTCCATCGTCTCTGTCCTTCGTCCAGCGCCATCCAACGGCGTCTTTGAGTTCTCTATCAGGCGCGTCCGCCATCAGCCGACGCGACATAAGGGGGCGCCTGGGCGGCGGGTGCCCCGGCAGCGGTTGCGATCTCGCGCGCCGGCGGGCTCCCCCGGGCCGGCAGTCCGGTGAACCAGGCCCAGAGCGCGCCCTCGCGCACCGGCAGGATCAGGAACCAGTGCTCGACGATGCCAAGCACCAGGAGCGTCCAGAACAGCGCATGCGACGCCGCCTGGAAGGCATCGACCGCCGGGTCGGCCGCATGCCAGGCGATCAGCGTCGCCAGCGCCGTCGCCGTCGTCACCACCACGGGCAGCAGCAGCGTGAAGGGGCCGGTACGGAAGTAGCTGTCGAGATGGGCGAGCGGCGGCGGCAAGAGCGTCGAGGGCGGGTAGGGCACGCCGAGGAACAGGTTGAGCTTGGCCGAGATGCGCATCGCCATCAGCAGCACGAAGGCCCAGGTGCCGACCTGGTTGGGCGCACCCCAGGTGAGCGCCAGCATCGTGGCGCCGATGGCGAGGATGGCGAGCTCGTGCCAGAGGATCGTGCCGAGCGCCGCGACAAACCGCTGGCGCCCGCGCAGGCCCGGCGGGCAGGCATGCTGCACCGGCCCGGTGACCACGCCCGTCAGGAACGTGATCTCGATCACCGCCCAGGCGCCGAGCCCGGCGACGAACGAGAGGAAGGCGTCCGGTACATCGGTCCGCCAGGCCACCTGGTCGAGCGCCCAGAGCGACAGCGCGAGCACGCCGGCCGAGCCGGCGATCACGGCACCGGGCCCGGGCGCGCGGCGGGCGAGCCAGAACAGCACGCCCGTCGAGAACCACCACAGAAAGAGCGCCGCCGCCCCCGCAAGGGCGACGACCGGCAGTCCCGTCATGCCGCTCCCGTCGGTCAAGCGCTCACCACACCGGCTCGAGGCGCACGTCGGCGGGCAGGTCGTTGCGCTTGACGGGGCGCAGGTACATCTTGGCGAAGATCGCGCCGGCGCGCACCGCGAGGCCCGCGCGTCGCAGCTTGCCGCCGATGCCCGAGCCGCACGCGCTCATGCGGTTGTTCATGTCCGCCAGCCGTGCGCAGTCGGCGTAGAAGGCGTCCGACAGGTCCAGCTCGATCGGGAAACACTGGCGCGAGATCTCCGAGGTCAGCGCGATCACGCGACGGTCGTAGTCCTCGATATCCACCCCGAGCGCGTCGTGGAACGCCGGTCGCATGTGGTCGCGGATATACATCGTCGAGAAGACCGCGATGAGGAAGAAGCGGATCCAAAGCAGGTTCCAGCCGCGCGTCAGCTTGGGATCGGCGCGCATCAGCAGTGCGAAGGCCTCGCCATGGCGGAACTCGTCGTTGCACCACTCCCGGAACCACAGAAAGATCGGGTGGATGCGCTTGTCCGGGTGCTTTTCCAGGTGCCGATAGATCGTGATGTAGCGCGCATAGCCGATCTTTTCGGAGAGATACGTGGCGTAGTAGATGAACTTCGGGCGGAAATAGGTGTACTGTTTGGTCTTCGTCAGGAAGCCCAGGTTCACGCCCACGCCCGCTTCTTTCAGCGCATCGTTCAGAAAGCCGGCATGACGCGCCTCGTCACGGCTCATGTAGCTGAAGAGCGCGCAGATGTCGGGATTGCTGCCGCGGCGCTTCATCTCCTTGTAGAGCACGCAGCCCGAGAACTCGGCCGTCAGCGACGAGACGAGGAAGTCGATGAGCTCGCGCTTGAGCTTCGGCTCGAGGCCGTCCCAGTCGATCTGCTCCCAGAGCTCGTTCTTCTTGAAGTGGCCGCGGTTGGGGTCGGCCTTCATCTCGGCGAGCAGCTTGTCCCAGTCGCCGCGCACCGGCTCGACATCGGTCGCGTCCAGCGCGTCGAAGTCGGTGGTGTAGAAGCGGGGCGCGAGCAGGGTGGTCTCCTGCGCCATCCGCGTCGTCTCGTTCGGGCCCGTGGTGGCGGTCTCGGGCACCAGCGGCGCGGCCTCGTTGGCGGCGATGTCGTGCGCCGCCTCGGCGCCCGCGGTCGGGTGATGGTTCTGGATGTTCACGACAGCGCCTCCTCGGAGAACGAGAATTCCAGGAGCTCCATGTATTCGAAGTCGCCCGTCAGCCGGGTCCAGAGCCGCTCGATCGCGGTGGCGCGGGTCACCGTCGCCTCGCGCGCCTCGCGATGGGTCTCGCCATAGGGGACCTCGAGCGGGCGGCCGTGCACCAGAACGCTGTCGCCGGGAGCGAGCTTGACGTCCTCGGGCAATTCGACATGGGCCTCGAGGCTGTCGAAGGTGTTCACCACCTCGACGGTACAGGGCACGGTCAGCCGGTCACGTTTGAGAAACATCGTTCTCTCCCATCTCTTCTTCTTGTCTGCCTCGCCCGGTTCTGGTCCGGGCCTCAGAGCAGCGCGGCGAAGGCTGCCACCTGCGCCGAGCCGAAAGCGTTGATGTCGATCATGCGTCCCGTCGCGAGGTCGGTGATGGCGAGACGCCCATCCGCGTGCGAGGTTAGCCGGTAAGGCAGCTCGGGGCCAACGCGGCTCTCGCTCCGCGCGTGATCCATGGCCTTGAGGACACTGCGGATGAAGCCTCCCTCCTCGGTGGCGAGCGTGGCGACGACCGAGCCGTCGGCGGCGTCGAGCACCTCAAGCCGCTCGCTTTCGGCACGAAAGGCGAGGTCGCGCGTCTCGACGACCGCGGCCTCGGTCAGTGTGACGGTGGGGCGCTCCTGCGTCACCACGACCCAGGTCGTGGCGGCGAGCGAGCCCAGCATCACGAACGCGCCGAGCGCCGCCGCCCAGCCCGGGATGATCGCATCGCCCCGCTGCAGCGTGGCCTTCTGGCGCGGGCTCGGCACCTCCTTGCGGGCGGCGACGGGTTGGGCGGCGACGGGTTGGGCGGCGGGCACGGGGGCCACCACGGGCGCGGTGGCCGGGGCGGTCGCCCGGGCCTCGCGCAGCGCCTCGCCCAGGATCCCGGCCACCGCCGAGGGGTCCTCGAGCGCGCGCAGCATCGGCTGGGGCGCCGCGAAGTGCAGCGGCCGGGCATGCGGCCAGAGATGCAGGTACGAGATCCGCCCGTTGCCGTTGAGCGCGATCGCGAGATCGCCGCTGCCGTCGCCGCGGCGGGCGAAGTCGACGTTGGTGATCTGCGAGAAGGGCAGGTTGATCGTCAGGTCGAGCGCGAGGCCCGAGCGCAGCACGATACGCTTGTTGGTGATCGTGTAGACCGTCGTGCGGGCGTAGAGACAGGCGATGCCGGCGAGGATCCCGACCGAGATCCCGCAGAGCACCAGCTGCCAGGTCGCGAGCGCCGCGAAGGCGCCGGCATCCAGCCCGCCCATCGCAAGGCGCAGCAGGTGCCAGGCGACCATCAGGGCGAACCAGGCCACGACGATGCGCACGAAGAACGCGCGCTTGGCGAGCGACCACCACGCCGGCGCGCCCTGCCACAGGATCCGCTCGCCCGGCGGCAGCGGCGCGGGCAGGCCGCGGACCGGTTCAAAGCGGAAATCGTCTTCTTCTTCCATGGCCTGTCTCCCTGGTCGATGCAGACCGGTGGGGGCCGGTCTGCCGGGATGCGGGGCCCGGGAGCGCGCGCCCCGGGCCACCTGTCAGATCAGCGGCTCGGTACGCGAGCTGTGGGCGTAGAGCGTGCCGCCGGTGAAGTATGCCGAGATCCGGTCCTCCTCGCGGAGCGTGATCTCGTTCTCGCTCGCCTGCACCGGGGCGCGGAGGAACTGCTCGGCGTTGACCGAGCGGACCTGCACCCGGTTCGACATCACGGCCGAGAGCGTGAAGGGCACCAGCTTGAGCCCGGCCGAGGTCTCGACCTGCATGTAGCGGATCATCTGCTCGGCGCGGTCGACCCAGAGATCGGCGACCTTGCCGACCACCACACCGTCCGAGCAGACGACGTCGTAGCCGCGCGGATCGGCATCCCAGTCGGCAACCTTGAAGGCGTTGTCGAAGCGCAGCGGCCGGATGCGCGGCTCGCCATGGTGGTCGCGGTCCGGCACCTCGGGGCGCTTGACCCAGGCGGCGGGGCCGACGCCGTCCATCAGCGGATCGCCCGTCGGCGTCAGCGGCGCGCCGGTCGAGCTGTTGGTCGGCACGGCCTGCAGCTCGTACTCGTCCGGCATCTCGGGCACGGTGTTGGTCGTGCCGTCGGCGCGCAGGAAGGTCTTCGGCTCCGGGCGCGGGAAGATGAAGGCCTTGGAGATCGGCTTGCCGTCGACTTCCGAGATGGTCGGGTAGCCCTCGCGCATGCTCTCGCGCAGGAGATAGATGACCAGGCCCGCGAAGAATATCCAGAACGCGTAGAGTGCGACCTGCGCTGCGTCGATCCGACCGATGATGATGGCGTCTTCCATGGCTTCCTCCCCTCGAGGTGATGGGTCAGGCGGGGAATTCGGCGAGGCCGAACTCCCGGGTTTGGCGGACGGGCCCGGCGCGGCGGACCAGCGGTCCGATCGCGGCGAGCGTGGCGAAGAGAAGCGCGATCTCGATGTGGTAGACCACGCCGTAGCCTGCGGCAGGTGTCTGGAAGGCCACCCCCAGCGCTCCGGTCGCGGCCAGGGCGTCCACGCCGTCGCGGATCGCGCCACCCATGGCGATGGCGGCCCCCGCCGCCGTCGCCTGCACGGCACCCCAGGCGCCGAGGGCGAGACCGGTCCCGCCCCCTGAACGGGCGCTGGTCTCGTCGGCCGCGCCGGTCCCGCTTGCTGCGAGATCCATGGCGGCAGTCAGCGTGCCGACGGCGAAGAGCCCGCCGCCGACACCGATCATCAGTGTCCCCGCCCGGAACAGCCAGGCGGAGTCGAGCGGGGCCGAGAAGATCACCGCCGAGAACGCGAAGACCCCCGCCACCGCGCCCCAGGCGGCCAGCCGGCAGGGATCGCCGCCCCGCGCCAGCTTGCGCCCCGCGATCGCGAAGCCGACCAGCGAGCCGGCCGCGAAGATCGCCGTCAGCAGCGTCGTGTCCGAGACGCCGAGCGACAGCACCTCGCCGCCGTAAGGTTCCAGCAGGATGTCCTGCATCGCGAAGCCCGCGGTGCCGAGACCGGTGGCGACCAGCAGCCGCCCCGCGCGCCCGCCGGCGGTGAAATCGGCCCAGGCCTCGCGGAAATGCGGTCGGGGGCCCTTGGCGCGGGTGATGTCGGGCCGCAGCACCTCCTGCTTCCAGAGCGCCACGAGGTTGAGCACCAGCGTCGCGACCGCCGCGCCCTGCACGATGCGGATCAGCGTGACCTCGCTGTAGTCGCGCAGCAGCAGGCCGAAGACGATGGCCGAGCCCGCCATGCCGACCAGCAGCATCACGTAGAGGAGGGCGACGACCCGCGGCCGCGTCTCGGCGGGTGCGATGTCGGTGGCCAGCGCCAGGCCCGCCGTCTGCACCGTGTGCAGCCCCGCGCCCGTCAACACGAAGGCCAGCGCCGCTGCCGCCGGGCCCACCCAGTAGGGCCCCGTGGTGTCGCCCGACATCAGGATCAGCGCGAAGGGCATGATCGCGAGCCCGCCCCACTGGAGCAGCGTGCCCCACCAGAGATAGGGGATCCGCCGCCAGCCGAGCGCCGAGCGGTAGGTGTCCGAGCGGTGGCCCACGAAGGCACGGAACGGCGCCGCCATCACCGGCAGCGCCACCATCGCCGCGACCAGCCAGGCCGAGAGCCCGAGCTCGACGATCATCACCCGGTTGAGCGTGCCCGTCAGCAGCACGATCGCCATGCCGACCGAGACCTGGAACAGCGACAGGCGCAGGATCTTGCCAAGCGGCAGCTCGTCCGACGCGGCATCCGCGAAGGGCAGGTAGCGCCGCGAGAGCGCCACGAAGGGGTTCACGAGCTGTCGCATAGGGTTCACGCGGTTACCTCGATCGCCTGGGAGATGTAGAAACCGCGCGACACGCGCTGTTGCTGGCCGACCGTACAGCCCTTTTCGGCCAGCCTGCGGGCCAGCCGCGCGGGCGCCACAGGCTCGATCGCGGGCGAGCGATCGCCCTTGGGGAAGAGCTTGCCGGTCACGTGCATCGCCGCCAGCAGGCGGGTGCGGGGCGCGAAGGTGGCGACCAGGCTGCCCCGGGCACGCCCCGCCAGCCGCGCCATGGCGTCGACCATGTCGCCCTGGCGGTAGTGGATCAGGCTGTCCATCGCGACGATGTGGTCGAAGGCGCCCAGCTTGTCGTCCAGCATGTCGCCGGAGAGCCAGGTGATCCGCGCCGCCTCCTCGGCCGCCAGCGTCTTGCCTGCGCGGCTTGCCGCCAGTTCGACCAGGTTGCGCGCCAGGTCGACCGCCACGACCTCGGCGCCCCGCGCGGCGAGCGTCGCCGCCATCGCGCCCGTGCCGCAGCCGGCATCCAGCACCCGCGCGCCGCGCAGGTCCTGCGGCAGCCAGCCGGAGAGCACCCCGGCCATCTGCGCCCGGCCCGCCCGCACCGTGGCGCGCACGCGCGAGACCGGGGCCTCCGAGGTCAGGCGCGCCCAGGTCTCGGCGGCGGTACGGTCGAAATAGGTCGCGATCTCGCGGCGGCGGTCGCGATAGCTGTCGCTGGCGGCGTGATGGCTCTCGGTGACGGCCATGTCAGTCCCTCAGTCGAAGCCAAGCATTTCGAAGATCGCCCGGTCCTTCATCGGCGCGGGCGCCAGCGGATCGGTGCCGGCCCAGAGCGTCTCGGCAAGCCGGATGTACTCGGCCTGCACCGGGATCACGTCGTCGTCGTCCATCTCGAAGAGGGTGCACTTCTTGAGGCGGCTCCGACGGATGGCGTCGAGATCGGGCAGGTGGGCGAGGCGCTTGAAGCCGACCGTGTCGCAGTAGCGGTCGACCTGCTCGGTCTCGCGCGAACGGTTGGCGACGCAGCCGGCGAGGCGCACGGTGTAGTTCCGCGACTTGGCCTGCACGGCCGCGACGATCCGGTTCATCGCGTAGATCGAGTCGAAGTCGTTGGCGGTCACGATCAGCGCGCGGTCGGCATGCTGGAGCGGCGCCGCGAAGCCGCCGCAGACCACGTCGCCGAGCACGTCGAAGATCACCACGTCGGTGTCCTCGAGCAGGTGGTGCTCCTTGAGGAGCCTGACCGTCTGGCCGACGACATAGCCGCCGCAGCCGGTGCCCGCCGGCGGGCCGCCCGCCTCGACGCACATCACGCCGTTGTAGCCCTCGTACACGAAGTCCTCGGCGCGCAGTTCCTCGGTGTGGAAGTCCACCGCCTCGAGCGCGTCGATCACCGTCGGCACCAGCCGCTTGGTCAGCGTGAAGGTGCTGTCGTGCTTGGGGTCGCAGCCGATCTGCAGGACCTTCTTGCCGAGCTTGGAGAAGGCGGCCGAAAGGTTTGACGAGGTGGTGGATTTCCCGATGCCACCCTTGCCGTAGACCGAGAAGACCTTGGCCCCCTCGATCTTCATCTTGGGGTCCATCTGGACCTGCACGCTGCCCTCGCCGTCACCCGGGCGCCGGGGGCGGCGGGCGGCGATGACCGGGGGTTCTCCGAGCGGTGCCATCTCAGGCCTCCTGCGGTTGGGGGGCGGCGGCGGCCGCGGTCGTTGGTTCAGGTGCGATGCCCTCGAGCCGGTCCTCCAGCTCCTCGGACGCGGCCTGGAGGGCAGCGAGGGTGGCGGCGTCGGGCTCCCAGTAGGCGCGCTCATGCGCCTCGATCAGGCGCCCGGCGAGGCGGGCCGAGGCCTTGGGGTTCAAGGCCGAGAGCCGGCGGCGCATCGCCTCGTCCAGCACGAAGGTCTCGGTGACGCGCTGGTAGACCCAGGGGTCGACCTGGCCGGTGGTGGCCGACCAGCCGACGGTGTTGGTGATCGAGGCCTCGATCTGGCGCACGCCCTCGGCACCGTGGGAGAGCATGCCCTCGAACCACTTGGGGTTCAGCGTGCGCGTGCGCGTCTCGAGCGCCACCTGCTCCGACAGCGAGCGGACCTTGCCCTCGCCGCGGGTCTGGTCGCCGATATAGACGGGCACGGCCTTGCCGTCGCGGGCGCGGCGCACCGCGCGGCCGATGCCGCCCAGCGTGTCGAAGTAGTGGTCGATCGTCGTGACGCCGACCTCGACCGAGTCGAGGGTCTGGTAGGCGAAATCGACGCCCTCAAGCAGCTGGCCAAGCTGTTCCGGCCGCTTGGTCGGCTTGCCGTCGGTGCCGTAGGCGAAGCACTTGCGCGCGGCATAGGCGTCGGCGAGTTCGTCCTCGTCCGTCCAGAGCCCGCTGTCGACCAGCGCGTTGACGTTGGAGCCATAGGCCCCGTCGGCATTGGAGAAGACGCGCAGCGACGCGGTTTCGAGATCGCAGCCCGTCGCCTCCATCTGCGCCAGCGTCGCCGCGCGCAGGTAGTTCTGTGCGGGGTCCTCGTCGGCCGCCGCCGCCATCGCGGCCGCCTCGGCCAGCAGCTTCACCTGGATCGGCAGGAGGTCGCGGAAGATGCCCGAGAGGGTGATCATCACGTCGATGCGCGGGCGGGCGAGTTCCTCGAGCGGGGTCAGCTCCGCCCCGCAGACGCGGCCATAGCTGTCGCGCCGGGGCCGTGCGCCGATCAGCGCCAGGGCCTGGGCCATCGGCCCGCCCTCCTGCTTGATCGTGTCGGTGCCCCAGAGGACGACGGCGACGCGGCGGGGCAGGGTGCCCGTCTCCTCGCGGTGGCGCGCCAGCACCCGTTCGGCCTGCGCGGTGCCGTCGGCCATGGCGAAGGCCGTGGGCAGGCGGAAGGGGTCGAAGCCGTGCAGGTTGCGCCCCGTCGGCAGGATCTCGGCCGTGCGGATCAGGTCGCCGCCGGGCGCGGGGCGGACATAGCCGCCGTCCAGCGCATGCAGGATCGCCGGGATCTCGCTGTCGCGGGCGAGATGGGCGGCCGCGCCCTCCAGCGCCTCGATCGCGCCTCGGTGCTCGGCGGCGAGGCCCGAGAGCGCCATGACCTCGCGCGCGCCGCGGCCGGCGGCCAGTGCCTCGCCGGCCTCGACGGGCAGGTCCAGCCCGTGCCCGGCCTCGGCCATGACGCGGATCAGGTCTGCGCGCTCCGCCTCGCCCGCGGGGCGGCCGACGACGTGGAGGCCATGCGGGATCAGCGCGTATTCCATCTCGGTCAGCTGCGCCGAGAGGGCCGGCAGCCGCGCCTCGGCATCGGCCATCGACCAGGCGGGCTCGGGCGCGGCCAGGTCCAGCGCGGCGGCCTCGGCCTGGATCGTCTCGACCAGGCGCGCGCGTGCCTCGGGCCCCATCTCGCCATCGTCCTGGCGCCAGCGTCCGAGCGAGGCGCGCAGATCCGCCAGCCCCTTGTAGAGCCCCGCATGGGTCACCGGCGGCGTGAGATAGGAGATCAGCGTCGCCCCCGAGCGCCGCCGGGCGATCGCCCCCTCGGAGGGGTTGTTCGAGGCGTAGAGGTAGAGGTTGGGCAGCTCGCCGATCAGCCGGTCGGGCCAGGAGGTGGCGGACTGGCCGGCCTGCTTGCCCGGCATGAACTCGAGCGCGCCATGGGTGCCGAAATGCAGCACCGCATCGGCGCCCAGATCGCGGTCGAGCCAGCGGTAGAAGGCGCTGAAGGCGTGGGTGGGCGCAAAGCCGCCCTCGAAGAGCAGCCGCATCGGGTCGCCCTCCCAGCCGAAGGCCGGCTGGAGGCCCACGAAGACCTTGCCGAACCGCGCGCCGAGCACGTGGATCGACGCGCCATCGGTGCCGACGCGCCCGGGCGCGGGGCCCCAGACGGCCTCGATCTCGTCCAGGTGCGGTTCCTCGGCGATGTGGCGGTCGAGGGGGATGCGGGCCGCGATCCGCGCCTCGCTGCCCTGACCCTCCGGATCCTCGCCGAGGACCGCGATGCGGAGATCGTCGACCGTTGCGGGGACGTCGACGTCGTAGCCCTCGCGCGCCATCGCGGCGAGCGTGTTGTGCAGGCTCTCCCACACGCCGAGGAACGCCGCCGAGCCGGCCGCGCCCGCATTGGGGGGGAAGTTGAACAGCACCACGGCCACCTGGCGCTCGGCCGGGGCCTTGCGGCGGAGGCGGATCATGCGCTGGGTGCGCGCGGCCAGTCGCTCCGACCGCTCGGGGCAGGCATGCATGTCATGCGCGCCGGTGCCCGACATCACGCAGTGGCGCAGGCATCCCTGGCAGGGCAGGCCCGCCCCGTCCGAGCGCCCGCCGAAGACCGTCGGGTTCGTCGCACCGTCCAGTTCGGGGATCGCGACCATGATCGTGTTCTCGACCGGCTGGAGACCGCGGGCCGAGGCGCCCCACTGTTCGAGCGACTGGAACTCGAGCGCATGGGCCGCGAGATAGGGGACGTCGAGCGTGCCCAGGATCTCCTCCGCCGCCCGCGCGTCGTTGTAGGCCGGCCCGCCCACGAGGCTGAAGCCGGTCAGCGAAACGACAGCATCGACAGTGGGTTGGCCATCGGCCATGAAGTACTGCTCGATCGCGGGGCGGGCGTCGAGGCCGGCGGCGAAGGCGGGGATGACGTTGAGCCCCCGAGCCTCCATCGCCCGGATCACGCCGTCGTAGTGCCCGGCATCGCGCGCCAGCACGTAGGAGCGCAGGATGATGAGGCCGACCGTGCCGGCGCTGCCCTCGGCCGGCAGCGCCTCGAGCGCCTCGCCCACGCGGCCGGG
>JBCBPG010000011.1:0-17519 GCA_039820865.1 Pseudomonadota bacterium | reverse complement strand
GCGAACTACCAGGAGGCCAACCGCGCCTTCTATCGCCACACGGTGGTGCCGGTGGTGACCAAGGTGGCGGCGGCGCTGTCGGGCTGGCTCTCGGCCAATGCGGGGGTCGAGGTGCGGCTGGCGCCGGATCTCGACCGGGTCTCGGCGCTCTCGGAGGAGCGCGCGGCGCTCTGGCGGCGGATCGGCGAGGCGGACTTCCTGAGCGTGGCCGAGAAGCGGCGGCTGCTGGGCCTGCCGGCGGTGCCGGCCGAGGGCCACGACGATGCATGAGCGGGGCGCGGTGGAGGCGCTTGGCGCGGCGGTGCCGGGGCAGGTTGCGGGCTATGCCTCGCGCTTCGGCGAGGGGGACCGCGGCGGCGACGTGGTCGTCCCCGGGGCCTTCGCGCAAGCGCTCCGGCGGCTGGCGGCGGCGGGGCGGCGGATTGCCTTTCTCTGGCAGCACGACCCGGCGCGGCCCATCGGGGTGTGGGACCGCGTGGCCGAGGATGGCGCGGGGCTGCGTGTCGAGGGGCGGCTGCTTGACGGTGTCCAGGCCGGGCGCGAGGCGGCGGCGCTGATGGCGGCGGGCGCGGTCGACGGGCTCTCGATCGGCTACCGCGTCCGCCGTGCCGAGCCGATCACGCGCGCCGGGCGCCGGATCGGGCGCCGGCTGATTGAAATCGACCTTTGGGAAGTATCGCTGGTCACGTTCCCGATGCTTCCCACTGCCCGTGCCAGCCTGGAGGCCCCGCGTGACGGGGCAGGGCTGGCCGGGGCGCTGGCCCTGGCGATGCGCCAGGCCCGGCACACCCGCCCGTCCCCGTCGGGGGCTCCCGGGCAGACTTCCGACCACAGCAAGCGGGACGAGCGATGAGCGATCTGATCGACGAGATGGACGTGCTGGCGACTGCCGACGAGACGGCGGCGGCCGAGGGGACCGAGACCAAGGCCGCGGCCGAGTTCCTGGAGAGCTTCGAGGGCTTCCGGGCGGAGATGACCGCGCAGATGGGCAAGATCGGCGCGCGCGTCGATGCGCTGGACCGCAAGGCGGTCGCGGCCGCCCGTCCCGCGCTGTCGCAGGGCGCCGAGACGCTGCCCGAGCAGAAGGCCTTCGCCGCCTTCGTGCGCAGCGGTGACGAGAGCGGCGTGCGTGGCCTGGCGCTCGACCACAAGGGCATGAGCACCCAGACCGGCCAGGCCGGCGGCTACCTGGTCGATCCGCGCACCGCGGAGATGATCGACGCCCGGCTGCGCGGTGGAGGCAGCCTGCGCCAGGTCGCCCGCGTCGTGCAGGTCGAGGCCGGTGCCTATGACGTGCTGATCGACCGCGACGACCTCGGCTTCGGCTGGTCGGACGAGGTGACGCCCTCGACCGAGACGGCGGCGCCGACGATCGAGCGCATCTCGATCGCGCTGCACGAGCTCTCGGCCAACCCGCAGGCCAGCCAGCGCCTGCTGGACGACACCGCGTTCGACGTGGAGATGTGGCTGGCCGAGCGTATCGCCGACCGCTTCCGCCGTGCCGAGAGCGCGGCCTTCGTGTCGGGCAATGCCAGCGACCGCCCGGTCGGCATCCTGACCAAGACCATGGTGCCGAACGACTTCTTCACCTGGAACACGCTGGGCTACGTCACGACCGGCGTCTCGGGCGGCTTCGACCTGAACGATCCGGGCGATGCGATCGTCGACCTGGTCTACGCGCTGGGTGCGCGCTACCGCGCCGACGCCGTCTTCGTCATGAACTCGAAGACCGCCGGCGAAGTGCGCAAGATGAAGGACAACCAGGGCCGCTTCCTGTGGGTCGAGAGCGTGGCCGACAAGGCGCCGGCGCGCCTGCTGGGCCATCCGGTGGTGCTGGTCGAGGACATGCCGGACATCGACGCCGACAGCTTCTCGATCGCCTTCGGCAACTTCGAGCAGGGCTACACGATCGCCGAGCGCCCCGAGACCCGTGTCCTGCGCGACCCGTTCTCGGCCAAGCCGAACGTGATGTTCTTCGCCACCAAGCGCGTCGGCGGCGACGTCACCGACTATGGCGCGATCAAGCTGCTGAAGTTCGGCACGGCCTGATCTGGTCTGACCTGGCGTGATGGGCCGGCCCCCGCGCGGGGCCGGTCCGCTTCCTGGGGTGCTGCGGCGCCCGGTTTTCCGGAGAACTTGCGATGCTGTTGAGCGAGGCGGACCCCGGTCCGGTCCCGACGCCGCCGCTGGGCGATTTCAAGGAGCACCTGCGCCTCGGCCACGGCTTCGCCGATGACGGGTCGGAGGACGCGCTTCTGGCGCGGATCCTCGAGGCCGCTGTGCTGGCGGTCGAACGGCGGGTGGCGCGGGCGCTGGTGACGCGGCGCTTCACGCTGGCGGTCTCGCGGCTCGACCGCGGCGGCTGTGTCGCGCTGCCGGTGGGGCCGGTGAGCGTGATCGAGGCCGCGGCGATCCGCGAGGGAGCGGCCGAGGCGGCGCTGGACGTGAGCACCTGGCGCGTGAGCGCAGGCTCGACCGGCCAGCGCGTCTCGGCCGCAGGCGGTGCGCTGCCGGCGCCGGCGGATGGCGCGCAGCTGGTGATGACGTTCCCGGCGGGGCTCGCGGCGGACTGGGCGTCGGTGCCGGCCGACCTGGAGCAGGCGGTGCTGCTGCTGGCGGCGCATTTCTACGCGCGCCGCGGGACCGAGGATGGCGGGCGGCGCGAGGCGCTGCCGGTGGCGGTGGACGCGATCCTGGCCGCCTGGGCGCCGGTCCGTGCCTGAGGCGCCGGGTGCGTTCCACGCACCTGGCGGATGCCCGGGCGGTGCGTTGCACGCACCTTACGGGTGGGGACGAGCGAGGAGGGCGCGATGACACCGCGACTGAGCCGGCGCGTGGCGCTGGAAGCCAAGCAGACGACGCCCGACGGCGGCGGGGGCGAGACGGCGGCCTGGGTGTCGAAAGGCACCCTCTGGGCCGAGTTCCGCCCGGGCCGGGGCAGCGAGCCGCAGATCGGCGGGCGCGCCGCCTCGCGCGTCACGCACCGGGTTCGGGTGCCGAGCGCGCCGATCGGCTCGCCACGCAGGCCCGAAGCCGAGGAACGGCTGCGCCTTGGCGCCCGGGTCTTCGACATCCTGGCCGTGGCCGACGACGACGCGGCCGGGGCGTTCCTGAGGCTGTGGGTCGTCGAGGGGTCGCTGACATGACCTATGCACTGGCCTGGCCGCTGCAGCAGGCGGTCTTTGCGCTGCTCTCGGCCGATGCGGGTGTGGCGGCACTGGCCGCGGGCCGCGTCTACGATGCCCCGCCGCCGATGCCCGAGGACGCGACCGCCGAGCCGCCCTACGCGGTCATCGGCGACGAGAGCGTGGCTGACTGGTCGGCCGCCGACTGTGCGGGCGCGAGCCACGTGATCGGCGTCTCGGTCTTTGCCTCGGAGCGCAGTTTCGGCGAGGCCAAGCGGCTGGCGGGGGCGATCTCGGACGCGATGGCGGGGTCTGCGGATGGAGCGCCGAGCCTCAGCCGCGGGCGGATCGTGCACGTGCAGTTCCTGAGCGCGCGGACGAGGCGTGAGGAGCGCGACCGGCTCCGCCGCATCGACCTGCGCTTTCGCGTGCTGGTCGAGGACGACGCCGCCTGAGCGCTGGCGGGACGGGGGCCGCGACGGGCGGCGAACGGTATCATCGAGGAGTGGGGCAGATGGCGGCACAGCGTGGCAGGGACCTGCTGATCAAGCTGGACGACGACGGGGATGGCAGCTTCGTGACGGTGGCGGGGCTGCGGGCCACGCGCCTGTCGTTCAACGCGGACACGGTGGATGTCAGCACGGCCGAGAGCGCGGGGCAGTGGCGCGAGCTGATGGCCTCGGCCGGACTGCGCTCGGCGCAGGTGACGGGCTCGGGCATCTTCAAGGACGCGGCGAGCGATGCCGCACTGCGCCAGGTGTTCTTCGAGGCACGCTCGCCGGCCTTCCAGCTGGTCATCCCGGATTTCGGCACCGTCGAGGGGCCGTTCATGATCTCGGGGCTCGAATATGCCGGGTCGCACGACGGTGAGGCGACCTTCGAGGTCTCGCTGGTCTCGGCCGGCGCGCTCGCCTTCGCGGCGGTGTGATGGTCTGGGATCGTCCCTGGCGCGGGCGCCGGCACCCGGCGAACCCTGCGCGCGGCGAGGTCACGATCCGGCTGGACGGGGTCGAGCGGCGGATGCGGCTCAGCCTAGGCGCCCTGGCGGCGTTGGAGACCCGACTGGGCGCCGGCGGGCTCGTGGCGCTTGCCGAGCGGTTCGAGGACGGCTCGGTCGGCGCGGCGGATCTGGCGGCGCTCATTGCCGCAGGTCTGGCGGGTGCCGGCGAGGATGTCGGCGAGGAAGCCGTCCTTGCGGCACGGATCGATGGGGGCGCGGCGGCGGCGCTTCAGGCGGGGCTGGCGCTTCTTGCCCGCAGCTTCGGCCAGGAACCGTGAGCGACCAGGCGCGCGCCGCGATCGGGGTGGTCGATTGGGCGGCGCTGATGCGGCTCGGGCTCGGGCAGCTCCGGCTCGCGCCCGACGTCTTCTGGGCCATGACCCCGATCGAGTTTCAGCGTGCGCTCGAGGGGGCGGGGCTGACGGCGGCCGAGGCCGCGCCCGGCCGCGGCATGCTGGACGCGCTGATCGCCCGGTTCCCGGATGCGCCGGCAGCGCCGCTGGAAACCGGATCAAGAGACCTGGAGGTGCTTTGACATGCGGACGGATGACGGCCTGGCACAGGGTGGAGACCTGGCCCGTGGCCTTGGCGACACGCGGGTGCAGGCCAGCGGCTTTGCCGCGGATCTTGCCGAGGTGACACGGCAGATGCGCGAGTTGGACGGCAACACGCTGAAGCTCTCGCGGTCGCTCTCGAGCTCGCTGGGACGGGCCTTCGACAAGGCGGTCTTCGGGGGCGCGCGGCTGGGCGATGTCTTCCGTGACCTGGCGCGTTCAGTCGCGGGAAAGGCGCTGGATGCGGCGCTGAAGCCGGTGCAGGGCGCGATCGGCGCGGGCGTCGGCAGCGCGGTGGGAGCGCTCGGTGGCGCGTTCGGGTCATTGCTGGGCTTCTCAAAGGGTGGGGCGTTCAGTGCCGGACGCGTGCGGGCCTTCGCGCGGGGCGGCGTGGTGGACGGACCGACGGTGTTCCCGATGCGCAACGGCACCGGATTGATGGGCGAGGCGGGTGCGGAGGCGATCCTGCCGCTGACCCGCGGTGCGGACGGCCGGCTCGGCGTGCAGGCCAGCGGCATGGGCGGACGCCCGCAGGTGATCGTCAACATCGAGACGCCCGACGTCGAAGGCTTCCGTCGCTCGCGCGCCCAGGTGGCGGCAGGGATCGCGCGAGCGGCCAGCGCCGGCCAGCGTCGGCTCTGAGGGGACCGTTATGGGATTTCATTCGATCCGCTTCCCGGCAGCGATTTCTTTCGGCTCGACCGGAGGCGTGGAGCGGCGCACCGAGGTGGTGCGGCTGGTGAACGGCTTCGAGGAGCGCAACACGCCCTGGGCCGGGTCCCGCCGGCGCTACGACGCCGGGCTAGGGGTGCGCTCGCTCGACGATCTGCACGCGCTGCTGGCCTTCTTCGAGGCGCGGCAGGGTCGGCTCTTCGGCTTCCGCTGGAAGGACTGGCTGGATCACAAGTCCTCGGCGCCCTCGGTGGTGCCGACGGCAACGGATCAGTTGATCGGAACGGGTGACGGGGCGACGGCCGCGTTTCAGCTGACCAAGACCTATGAGCCCGGTACGCATGCGAGCCTGCGGGCGATTACCAAGCCGGTGGCAGGCAGCGTTCTGGTCGCGGTCGATGGTGTGAGCGCCACTCCGTCCTCGGTGGACCACGAGAGCGGGATCGTGACACTGGCGGCGGCGCCGGCGGAGGGCACTGCGGTCACGGCCGGGTTCGAGTTCGACGTTCCCGTCCGCTTCGACACCGACACGCTGGAGGTCAACCTGGCGGCCTTTGAGGCGGGCGACGTTCCTTCGGTTCCCTTGATCGAGGTGAGGGTCTGATGCGCGCGATCCCTGAGGCGCTTCAGGCGCGGCTTGACAGCGGGTGCACGACACTCTGCCGATGCTGGCAGATCGAGCGGGCGGACGGCATGGTCCTGGGGTTCACCGATCATGACCGCGACCTGGAATTCGACGGTGTGGTTCATGCGGCGGCCTCGGGGCTGACGGCGAGCGCGGCGGAACAGTCGGCGGGTCTCAGCATCGACAGTCAGACCGTGGAGGGTGCGCTGAGTGCGGCGTCGATCACCGAGGCCGATCTCGATCTCGGCCGCTACGATCGGGCAGCGGTCCGGCAGTACCTTGTAGACTGGCGCGACGTGGCCGTCAGGGTGGTGACGGGAGCGGGCACGATCGGTCGGGTGACCCGGCGCGGACATGCCTTCGAGGCCGAAGTCGTCGGGCTCTCCGAGGTGCTGAACCGACCGGTTGGACGTGCCTTCCTGCGCACCTGCGACCTGGCGCTCGGCTCCGCGGCCTGCGGCGTCGATCTTGCCGATCCGGCATGGAGCGGCGAGGGAACCGTCGTTGCGGTCGAAGACGGGCTCCGGCTGCGAGCCTCGGGCCTTGGTGCCTTTGGGGCGGGCCTGTTCGAGGGCGGCGGCCTCGTCTGGCTCGACGGTGGCGCAGCGGGCGTGGAGGGCAGTGTGCGTCATCACGCCCGGTCTGGTGGCGAGACGGTTATCGAAACCTGGAGCGGAGTGCCGGAAGCCGTGGTGGCAGGCGACCGGTTCCGCGTGAGCGCGGGCTGCGACAAGCGCCTCGAGACCTGCCGAGACCGCTTTGCCAACCTCATGGCGTTCCGCGGCTTTCCGCATCTGCCAGGCGACGATTGGGTCACGGGTTACGCGGACAACGGGGGAGGGCATGATGGCGGATCGTTGTTCCGCTGACCGTGTGGTCGCCGTCGCACGACGCTGGGTCGGCACCCCCTACCGCCACCAGGCGAGCCTTGAGGGTATCGGCGCCGACTGCTTGGGCCTTGTGCGGGGTATCTGGCGCGAGGTTGTGGGCGCGGAGCCCGAGGCGGTTCCAGCCTACACCGCCGACTGGGCCGAGAGCCGCGAGGGCGAGCGCCTGATGGCGGCGACGGCACGCGTCATGCGAGCGGTTCCGGCAGCCTCGGCACGGCCGGGTGATGTGCTGCTCTTTCGGATGAAGGCACGGGGCGTGGCAAAGCATCTCGGCATCCTCGCAGCTGGGACGCCCGAGGCCGGGCGGCTCATCCACGCCTATGCCGGCCACGCAGTCTGCGAGACGGCGATCGGGCCCGCCTGGGCCCGCCGCCTGGCCGGCTGCTTTCGTTTTCCCCTGACCGACGGCACGGAGACTGACTGATGGCAACCGTGGTGCTCGCCGCGGCCGGCAACGCGGTCGGCGGCGCGATCGGCGGATCAATCCTGGGGATTGGCGCCGCCACGCTCGGCCAGGCGGCCGGAGCGATCGGGGGGGCGTTGATCGACCAGACACTCCTCGGCCGTGGATCGCGCGCCGTCGAGGTCGGGCGTGCTTCGTCGCTGCGCCTCCAGCGCTCGACCGAGGGCGCACCGGTTCCGGTCGTCTATGGCCGGATGCGGGTCAGCGGGACGCTGATTTGGTCAACGCGCTTCCATGAGGCGGTCAACGAGACGCGCCAGGGCGGCAAGGGCGGTGGCGGCCAGACGGTGCGCGAGTACAGCTACTCGATCAGCATCGCGGTCGCGCTCTGCGAGGGCGTGATCGACCGGGTCGGGCGGATCTGGGCAGATGGCCAACTGCTCGACACTGGCGGTCTCACTCATCGTGTCTACCGTGGCGATGACACGCAAGCGCCGGATCCGAAGATCGAGGCAGTGGAGGGCGCCGGGCAGGCGCCCGCCTATCGCGGCACGGCCTATGTCGTGTTCGAGGACCTGCCCGTCGGGCCCTATGGCAACCGGATCCCGCAGCTCTCCTTCGAGGTGTTCCGCCCCGCGGCGGGCGACGTGCCGGGGCTGGACGAGAGCGTCACGGGCACGCCCCTGCCGGGACTTATCAAGGCAGTGGCGCTGTCGCCGGGGACGGGGGAGTTCTCTCTCCATGGCGAGGTCCACCGCTATGTTGGCGCGGGCGGCTCGACGCAGGCGGCCAACGTCTCGAACCCCTCGCTGCGGCCGGATATCGAGGTGGCGCTGGACCAGCTTGAGGCAGAGTTGCCTGGGGTCGAGGCGGTCTCGCTGATCGTCTCCTGGTTCGGCGACGACCTGCGCTGCGGGCGCTGCCGGGTCGAGCCGCGGGTCGAGGAGGCGGGGCGCTCAAGCAGCCCGACCGCCTGGACCGCATCGGGCCTGACGACCGCGACCGCCACGCCGGTGAGCCGGGACGCAAACGGTGCCGTGAACTATGGTGGCAGCCCCTCGGACGCCTCGATCATCTCGGCAATCCAGGCGCTCAAGGCACGCGGCTACCGGGTTCTGATGTACCCCTTCCTGCTGATGGACGTGGTGCCGGGCAATGCCATGTTGGATCCCTATACCGGGGCGGTAGGGCAACCGGTCTTCCCGTGGCGAGGGCGGATCACGCTGGATGCCGCGCCGGGCGAGGCAGGGACGACGGACCAGACGGCGGGCGCCGCGGTCGAGGTGGGCGCCTTCTTCGGGACCGCGAGCGCCGCCGACTTCGACACCTCCGGCTCGTTGCCGGACTACACTGGGCCGACAGGCGACTGGGGTTGGCGGCGCTTCGTGCTGCACCTCGCGGCGCTGGCCAAGATCGCGGGTGGGGTCGAGGCCTTTGCCGTGGGGACCGAGTTCAGGGGGCTGACCCAGATCCGCTCGGACCGCACGACCTACCCGGCGGTGGCCGAGTTCCGGGCGCTGGCGGCCGAAGTGCGAGCCCTGCTGCCGGACGCGGCGCTGACCTACGCGGCCGACTGGAGCGAGTATTTCGGCCACCGGCCGGATGACGGGACGGGGGACCACCTGTTCCACCTCGACCCACTTTGGGCCGATCCGGAGATCGGGTTCGTGGGCATCGACGACTACATGTCCTGCTCGGACTGGCGCCACCGCGAGGGACATGCCGATGCAGCGGCGGGCGCGCGATCGGTCTACGCGCTCGACTATCTCGACGCCAACGTCGAGGGGGGCGAGAATTTCGACTGGTATTATGCCAGCCAAGCAGACCGAGACGCGCAGGTCCGCACGCCGATCATCGACGGCGCCCATGGCGAGGACTGGCTGTTTCGGCCGAAGGACCTGGCGGGATGGTGGTCCAACGCGCATCACGACCGGGTGGGGGGCGTGCGCAGTGCGACGCCGACGGCCTGGGTGCCGGGGATGAAGCCGATCCGGTTGACCGAGACCGGCTGCCCGGCGGTTGATCTTGGCGCCAACCAGCCGAATGTCTTCATCGATCCCAAGAGCAGCGAGAGCGCGGTGCCCTATCATTCGCGGGGTGCGCGCGACGACGAGATGCAGCGGCGCTACCTGCAAGCGAAGCTGATGCACTGGCGAGACCACGGCGGGGCGATGCTGTCGGATGCCGACATCTATGTCTGGACCTGGGATGCGCGGCCCTGGCCGGACTTCCCCGACCGGACCTCGACCTGGGCGGATGGGCCCAACCACCGCCGCGGGCACTGGATCACGGGTCGGGTCACGGGCTCAGGCCTCGCCGAAGTGGTGGCGGCGATCTGCGCGCGGTCTGACGTCACGGCGGTCGACGTGGGCGGGCTACACGGCGCGGTGCAGGGCTACCTGATCGACCGAAACCTCTCAGCGCGCGAGGCGCTGCAGCCGCTGATGACCGTCTACGGCTTCGATGCCTTCCAGAGCGGCGGGACGCTGCGCTTCCGAACGCGGGGCGACGGGGCGGACGCGGCGCTCGTGGTCGAGAAGCTTGTCGAGGGTAATGAGCCAGGCGAGGCGGTCGAGTTAGAGCGCGGCTCCCGCGGCGAGACGGGCGAGACGGTGCGGCTCGGGTACTTCGACGCCGAGGCTGACTACGAGGTGGCGGCGGTTGAGGCGGCGTTGCCGGGCGCGCGGGGAACCGGGGTCGACGAGACGTCGGTCACGCTCGCGCTGTCGCGGAGCCAGGCACAGTCGGTGGTCGAGCGATGGCTGGTCGAGAGCGATGGCGCGCAGGATAGTGCCAGCCTCTCGGTGCCGCCCTCGGCGCTGGCGGTCGAGCCTGGCGACGTGTTGACACTGCAGGACGTGGCCGGGCGCTGGCGCGTCGATCGTGTCGTCCGCGGGCTGGGCCAGGCGCTGTCGCTGACGCGGATCGAGGCGGGGCGCTACCTGCCGCGGGCTACGTCGGAGCTGGGCGTCGCCTCGCCGGTCGTGACGCTGGCCGGGCCGATCGTGCCCGTGGTGGCGGATCTGCCGATCGTGCAGGGTGCCGGCGACACGGGGCTGAGGGTGGCGCTGGGCGCGGCGCCCTGGCCCGGTGGCGTGGATCTCTGGCGCGTCGGCGTCGAGGGCGGGCTTGCCTCGGTGCTGACCCAGCAGGTGGCGCCGACGGTGGGTTGGTTGGCAACGGCGCTGGCGCCGGGCGTGGCAGGCTACTGGCAGCGCGTCTCGGTCGAGGTCGAGCTGAACCGGGAGGCACTGTCATCGGCAGGGCGACTGGCGGTGCTGGACGGGGCCAACGCTCTGGCGGTCGAGGTCGAGGATGGCGCTTGGGAGGTGCTGCAGTTCCGCAGGGCCGAGCTGGTGGGTGCGCATCGATACCGGCTCTCGACGTTGTTGCGCGGCCAGCGGGGGACCGAGGTGTTGGCGGCTATGGGCGCCGGGATCGGGCGGCGGGTCGTCGTGATCGACGCGGGACTGTCTGCGCCTGCGATCGGGGTCGAGGCGCTTGGCCGGCCGCTTGACTGGCGTGCGGTCGAGATGGGCAGGGCGGCCGACCACGAGACCCGGGTGGACTTTGCCATCGAGGCGGGGGGCGCGGGGTTGCGGCCCTTCTCGCCTGCCCATCTGAGGGCGGTGCGGGGCGCGGACGGCGACCTGGAGGTGAGCTGGGTACGGCGGAGCCGCGAGGGCGATGCCTGGCTGGCCGGCGAGGTGGCGCTGGCCGAGGAGGCCGAGCGCTACGCGGTCGAGGTCAGGGCGGGCGGCACGCGCGTCCGGCGGGCTGAGGTCGCGACGACGACTTTCGCCTACACCGCGGCAATGCAGGCGGTGGACGGCGTGATGGCGCCCTACGAGATCGCGGTGGCCCAGATCTCGGGCGTCGTGGGTGACGGAACCTTCAGGCGGGTGAGCATCGATGACTGACACAAGGAACCTTGGCCTCACTCTGCTTGAGGCTGGACAGGCGCAGAAGCATGTCACGGTGAACGAGGCGCTGCTGCGGCTCGACGCAACGGGCGCAGCGGTGGTCGAGGCGGTCGGTCTCGACACCCCGCCGGTCGGGCCCGTCGAGGGCGGGGTCTGGGCCGTCGGCTCCGCGCCAACGGGCGAATGGGCGGGGCAGGCGGGGGCACTGGCCTATGCCGTCGGGGGCGGTTGGGCGTTTGTCGCACCGTCGGTCGGTCGGCGTGTGAACCTCGCCGACGGCAGCGAGCATGCCTATGACGGCAACGACTGGGTGGCGGGCCGTGTCGCCGGCGCAGCCGGCGGTGCGGCGACCGTCATGCGGGTTCTCGAGGTCGACCACGTCGTCGCTGCTGGCACAGCCTCGACCGTGGCAGCGGCGATCCCGTCTGGTGCCGTGGTCATAGGCGTGAGCGGCCGGGTGACCGAGGCCCTGTCGGGTCCTGCATCATGGCGGCTGGGCGTCGCTGGCTCGGACAACCGGTATGGGCAGGGGTTGGGGGTCGCAGCCGGATCCTTCGTATCGGGACTGACCGGATCGCCGCTGGCCTACTACGCCGATACCGACCTTGTTATGACCTCGGATGGCGGCGATTTCGTCTCGGGTCGGGTCTTGCTGGCGGTCCACCTCATTGAAATCCTCCCGCCCGCGCCCTTGTAGGGTGTAGGCTGACGCTGGGCGGCGAGACGACCGCCACGGGAGGACGCGATGGGTACCGAAATCCTCACACGCTCGGGCGTGCCGAGCCTCGATCCGACCTGGGGGCGGATCCGCCGCGAGGCAGAGGCACTGGCCCATGACGAACCGATGATGGGCAGCCTGGCGCATTCGGCCGTGCTGCACCACCACAGCTTCGAGGCGGCGCTGGCGCACCGGATCACCTCGAAGCTCGCGACGGGCGAAATGCCGCCGATGCTGATGCGCGAACTGGTCGACCGGGCGATCGCCGAGGATACGGGTATAGGCGCCGCCGCGCGCGCCGACCTGCTGGCGGTCTACGAGCGGGATCCGGCCTGCGAGCGGCTGGTGCAGCCGCTCCTCTACTTCAAGGGGTTTCTCGCGCTGCAGAGCCATCGCGTGGCCCATCGGCTATGGACGGTCGGGCGGCAGGACATCGCCCTCTACCTGCAGATGCGGGTCAGCGAGATGTTCTCGATCGACATCCACCCGGCGGCCCGCATCGGCCGAGGAATCATGATCGACCACGCCCATTCCATCGTGATCGGCGAGACCGCGGTCGTGGGCGACGACGTCTCGATGCTGCATGCGGTGACGCTGGGCGGTACCGGCAAGACCGGCGGCGACCGGCATCCAAAGATCGGCGACGGTGTGCTGATCGGCGCTGGCGCCAAGGTGCTGGGCAATATCCGCGTGGGCAACTGCTCGCGCGTGGCCGCAGGCTCGGTGGTGCTGAAGGACGTGCCGCCGAACACCACCGTCGCGGGGATCCCCGCCAAGAAGGTGGGCGAGGCCGGCTGCGACCGCCCGAGCCACGCGATGGATCACAAGTTCGGCTGGGACGACGGGTCGACAGAGAACATCGTCCCCGACTGCTGACCCCCTCAAACGACCGGAAAAGGGCCGTCTCACATTGCGTGAGACGGCCCTTTTTTCGTTTGGTCTCGCGGCTTTCCGGTCGAGGGCAGGGGGTCCTTTCGCGGCGGGCAGTAGCGCCCAGGTGCAGGGTGACACGCTGCCCCGAGCCGCTCTGCGCGCCGTAGGCGGGCTGGCCGCAGCTCTTCCTCACCGTCGACCGGCAGGAGGTCGCGCGCTGGTGGTCAGGCGGTCGCCCGGCGGCGGCGCCCCTCGCGCCGGCCGCGCGCACCCTCACCCTCGGCCAACCCCTTGGACGCCGCCTCGGCCGCCTTGTTGAACCGGATCCAGGCACCGCCGTTGGGGTCGTTGTTCATCAGGAAATCGGCCGCCTTGATCGCCTCCTGCTCCTTCGAGGGCGAGGCCTTTCGCGGCCCGAGGCCGATCAGCGGCGCCAGCACCGCCGGGTCGATCCCCTCCGGCACCACCACGCCCAAGCCTGCCAGTGCCTCCAGCCGCTCGGCGATCTTCTTGTCCGACGCGCCCTGCTGCACGGGGTTCATGATCGCGGACGTCATGCCCGCCGTGATCGCCATCGGCAGGAAGGCGTTGTTGATGCCGTGCCGGTTGGGCAGGCCGAACGAGATGTTCGACGCGCCGCAGGTGGTGTTCACCCCCAGCTCCTCGCGCAGCCTGCGCACCAGCGCAAAGACCTGCAGCCCCGCCGTGTCCTTGGCACCGATCGGCATCACCAGCGGATCGACCACGATGTCATGCGCCTTGATGCCGAAATCGGCCGCGCGCTGGACGATCTTCTTGGCCACCTCGAAACGCACGTCCGGGTCGTCCGAGATCCCCGTCTCGTCGTTCGAGATCGCCACCACCGGCACATCGTACTTGGCGACCAGCGGCAGCACGGCCTCCAGCCGCTCCTCCTCGCCCGTCACCGAGTTCAGGAGCGGCCGGCCATGCGCCGTCTCCAGCCCGATCGCCAGCGCCTCCGGCACCGAGCTGTCGATGCAGATCGGCGTGTCGGTCAGCCCCTGCACCGTCTCGATCAGCGCCTTCATCAGCGGCGGCTCGACGAAGTTGTTGTCGGCGTAGCGCGGGTCCTCGGCCATGCGGTTCGAGAACACCGCGCCCGAGTTCACGTCCAGCACCGCGGCACCGCAGGCGACCTGCTCCAGCACGTCCTTCTGGACCGTCGTGAAGTCGCCCGCCTCGAGCTCCAGGTTCAGTTTCTTGCGCCCCGTCGGGTTGATGCGCTCGCCGATCACGCAGAACGGCTGGTCGAAGCCCATCACGACGGTTTTGGACTTCGATTCGATGACGGTGCGGGTCATGGGTCTCCTGCGCCTCTCGACGCTGGCTGGTGGGAAAGGGGCGCCCGGGCGGACCCGGGCAGTAGGGTTCAGCGGCTGAGCGCCGTCGGCGTCACGGCCGCGGTCGTCTCGCGCGTCCAGCCCGCCGTGGCCTTGATGCCGCCGAGCGGGAAGAAATGGACGCTCTGGATGCCAAAGCCGGGATTGGCCGCCTTGTGCGCGGCGAGATCGCGCAGCACCTCCTCCGGCGTGAAGGGCAGCACCAGCTTGGTCACGTCGGCCGCGCGACGCTGCAGGACGCGCAGCGACGGGCCCACGCCGCAGGCCATGGCAAAGCGGATCAGCGTCTGCAGCTTGGCCGGGCCCGCCACGCCGATATGGATCGGCAGCGCGATCCCCGCGGCCGCCAGGCGATCGGCCCAGGCGATCACCGGCTGGGCCTCGAAGCAGAACTGCGTCACGATCGCCATCTCGGCATCGGTGCGGTTGCGGAAGGCCTGCTTCCACGCGAGCGCCGCCATCACCTCGCGCTCGCCCCCGTCAGGGTCGATGTCGCGATTGCCCTCCGGGTGGCCGGCGACATGCAGCCGCTTGAAGCCCGCGCGGTCGAACGCGCCCGTCTCCAGCAGCGCCATCGCGCTGTCGAACGCGCCCCTCGGCTCGGAGACACCGCCCCCCAGCACCAGCGCCTGCTCGATCCCCGCCTCGCCCTGGTAGCGCGCGATCCAGTCCTCCAGCTCGCGCCGCCCCGCGATGATCCGCGCCGGGAAGTGCGGCATCACCGCGAAACCCTCGCCCGCGATGCGCCTGGCCGTCGCCACCATCTCCTCGATCGGCGTGCCGTCGATATGGGCGATGTAGACGCGCGTGCCCGCGGGCAGGATGTCGGCAAAACGGTCGATCTTGGCGGCCGTGCGCGGCATCACCTCGATCGAAAAACCGTCGACGAAGCCCGCGAGATCGCCCGAGGGGGCGGCCGGCGCGCGGCGCGAGAAGAGGTCGAAGATCCTGGCCATGGCGCGTTCTCCTCAGGCGGCGGCGGTGGACCAGCCCTGCCGGTCGATGATCTGGCGGATCGTCTCCGCGTCGTATTCGGTGTCCAGCCGGACGGCCTCGGCCTCGGCGATCTCCTCGATCTCGCCTGCCATCTCGACCGGGTCGGCCTTGCGCCATTCCGCCAGATAGGCATCCGTGTCCCGCGCGCCCACCTTCATCGCGCATCTGTCAATCGCCTGCTCGAAACGCTCGGGCAGCTGGCGGCGCGCCGTCTTGCGCCCCGCCTTGACGATGACCTGCGCGGGAATGTCCCGCCAGTACACGATGATGACCTGCGCCATGGCGCCTCTCCGACCCTGCTCGCGCCCACCCATGGAGCCTCGCGGTCACGCTTGCGGCACGATTTTCGACCTAGAATGCGTCATCTGCGACAGGCTGTGCGGTCCGTGTCGCTCCCGTGACTTGAAGTGTCGCAGCCACGCCCATACTAAGAGCCATTGCCGGAGGAGGCCGGGATGACCCGTCGGACACCCACGATCAGTTTCGAGTTCTTTCCGCCCAGGACGCCGAAGACCGCGGTGGCCCTCTGGCACTCGGTCGAACGGCTGGCGCCGCTGGCACCCAGCTTCGTCTCGGTGACCTATGGCGCGGGCGGGACCACGCGCGACCGCACGATGGCCGCGATCCTCGCCATGGTGCAGCGCGCGCGCCTGACGGTGGCGGGCCACCTGACCTGCGTCGGCGCCACCCGCGACGAGGTCATGCAGGTCGCGGCCAACTACAAGGCGCTCGGCTGCCGGCGCATCGTGGCACTGCGCGGCGACCCGCCCGAGGGCCACGGCCACTTCACCCCCTCGCCCGACGGCTTCCAGTCCTCGGTCGACCTCGTGGGCGCCCTCGCCCGCACCGGCGATTTCGAGATCATCGTCGGCGCCTATCCCGAGAAGCACCCCGAGGCGGCCTCGACGGACGCGGATATCGAGTACCTCAAGCGCAAGATCGACGCCGGCGCGACCTCGGCGATCACCCAGTTCTTCTTCGAGAACGAGACCTTCCTGCGCTTCCGCGACCGCTGTGCGGCCGCCGGCATCACCGTGCCGGTGATCCCGGGCGTCCTGCCGGTCGACGACTTCGACAAGATGGTCAACTTCGCCGCCCGCTGCGGCACCGCGGTGCCCGGCTGGATGCACGACGCCTATGCCAATGCCGACACGGTCGAGGCGCACGACACCCTCTCGCTCGCCATCGCGGCCGAGCAGTGCGACGGCCTGATCGCCGAGGGCGTGGACCACATCCACCTTTACACCCTCAACAAGCCGGACCTGCCCATGAAGGTCTGCCGCGCCATGGGGCTGACCGCCGATCCCCTGACCATCGCCGCCACCGGCGCCTGAAGACCCGCCGGCGCCGCCCCGCGGCGTCAGCCGCACGGGCGCGGTGCCGTCGGCCCGCCACGGGTCGCGATCCCGCGTGCCGACCGTCCGTCAGGCCACGGACCCGGCCGGGGACTTGCCGTCTGCCCCGCATCGTCCCTAATGTCACCGGGTCAAGGAAGGCACCGGCACCATGGGCGAGGCACCGCTAGGCGACATCGACATCGACCCCCCGGCAGCCGGCCCCAGCCGGGGTCCCGCCCGGCCGGCCGGCCAGGGCCCCTGCCGCGCCAAGCCCCGCCTCATCGGCGCGCTCGATCTCGGCACCAACAACTGCCGGCTGCTGATCGCCCGCCCCGCCGAGACCGACTTTACCGTCATCGACGCCTTCTCGCGCCCCGTCCGCCTCGGCGAGGGGATCGAGCGTTCCGGCCATCTCTGCCGCACCGCCCAGGACCGCGCGCTCAAGGCGCTGCGGATCTGCGCCTCCAAGCTGCGCCACCACGGCGTCGACGAGGCGCGCATCATCGCGACCGAGGCCTGCCGCCGTGCCGCCAACGGCCGCGCCTTCGCCCGCCGCGTCCAGCGCGAGACCGGCCTTTCGATGTCCGTCATCACCGCCGAGGAGGAGGCCCGCCTCGCCGTCGCCGGCTGCGCGCCCCTGGTCGATCCCCAGACCGAGCAGCTGCTGGTCGTCGATATCGGCGGCGGCTCGACCGAGCTCATCTGGGTCGACCTCTCCCACGCCACCGCCTGCCGGCGCCAGTCGCTGGTGCGCGCACTCGCGCCGCTGATGCCCGGCGACAGCTGCGACGACAGCCGGGCTGCCTGTGCCCATATCGCCGACTGGGTCTCGGTGCCGCTGGGGGTGTCGACCCTGCACGACCGCTTCGCCCGGATGGACGACGACCGCGCGCGCTTCGACGCCATGTCGCGCGCCTTCGAGACCGCGCTCGCGCCCTTCCGCCCCTATGGCGACCGCGAGCGTCTGTGCGGGCGGCTCGGCGGGCGGCTGCAGGTGATCGGCGTCTCCGGCACGGCCACGACCTATGGCGCGCTGCATCTC
>JBCBPG010000010.1:0-17676 GCA_039820865.1 Pseudomonadota bacterium | reverse complement strand
GCCCTGCACGGATCGCGCGAGCCCTGCGCGGGGGCCTAGCCTGCCCGGCCGGCTGCGCCAAGGGGCGTCTGGCCCGACCGTCGCGCGCGGGCCCGCCGGACCGCCCCGGCACCCCTCAAAAAAGAGAGAGAGGGCCGCCCGAAGGCGGCCCTCCCCTGTCTCTCGCTCTCCGGCGCGTGATCAGACGAGGATCAGCTCGTCGAAGATCGCGTTCACATCGTCCGCCTCGAGGATGTTGTCATCCGTGCCGTCGGCCACCGGATCCGCACCGTCGGTGCTCAGCGCCGAGCGCGCCGTGCTGCCGAAGATGAAGACCGCATCCGTGCCGTCGGCGTCGAGGATGTCGTTGCCGTTGCTGTCGAAGATGAACTGCGTCGACCCGCCGCTCTCGCGGAAGATGTAGGCAGCGCCATCGGCACCCAGGATATCGCCCACCGTGAAGAAGGCGCCATCGCTGTCGAAGACATCCGCATCGAGCGCCGCCACGAAGCCCTCGAGCAGGATGGTGTCGAAGGTGTCGTCGCCGGCATCGGTGTCGGTGCCGCCGTCCTGGTCCTCGTCGGTGTCGAAATTCGTGATGGTGTCCGCACCGGTCACGATGTTCGAGTCCGCGGTCTCGATGGCGATAAAGTCGAAGCCCGAGCCGGTGTCGACCGCATCGGCACCCTCGTCGCCATCGACGAAGTCGTCGCCGGCATTGCCGTTGACCACATCGTTGCCGGCACCGCCGTTCAGGACGTCGTCGCCGTTGCCGCCGGTGATGAGGTCGCTGTCGTCGCCGCCATCGATGATGTCGTCGTCGTCGCCACCGTCGATCTCGTCGTCGCCCGAGCCGCCGAGGATGTCGTCGGCACCGCCCTCACCGTTGATGAGGTCGTCGCCGGCCCCGCCGTCGATGACATCGCCGACCTCGATGATGCCGTCGCCGTCACCCGGGGTCGCCGGATCCGCGTCGCCATCCGGCTCGTCCGCTTCGGTCTCGTCACCGCCGTCGATGGTGTCGTCGCCGTCGCCGCCGAGGATGTCGTCGATGCCGTCGCCACCGTCGATGATGTCGTCGCCGTCGCCGCCGTCGATCTCGTCGTCGCCCTCGGCACCGTCGATGATGTCGTCACCGCCCTTGCCCAGGATGAGATCGTCGAACTGCGTACCGGTGAGCGTCTCCGCCGCGTCGGTGCCGGCGATGACGATCTCCGCAAGCGGTACGCCATCCTCGAAGTTGCCGTCATCGAGCGAGGTGAAGATCTCGCCGTCGCCGTCGCCATCGACCACCACGATCGTGCCGGCACCCAGGATCTGGATGTCGCCGCTGAGATCGAAGGTGCTCTCGCTGATCGCCACGGTGCGACCGTTGAGGAACAGCTGCTCCACATCGTTCACCGCCGAGGCGCTGAGATCGACCACGCTGTCGGAGCCGGTGTCGGTCACGGTGGCGATCAGCGGATCACCGTCCGATTCCGCGCTGTCGTCGTCGACGACCACCGAGTTCACGACCACACCCACCGTGGTGTCGAAGCCGTCGTCCTCGCTGTCGCCGTCGAAGCCGGTGATGGTCACACCGGTCGGGGCGAGCGCGAAGCCGGCAGCCGCCAGGGCGGAGCGAACCACCGAGGCCACCGCGGCCGGATCGGCCGTGTTGGACTGCGAGCCGACCGGCACGGTCACCTCGCGGCGGATGGAGGAGACGTTGCCGTCCGCATCCGCACCGAGCACCGTCACGTCGATGGTCACCGTCTCGTCGCCGGTGTCCTCGCTGTCCGCCGCGAAGGCGATCGAGGCTTCCGAGGCGTCGAAGGCGGCGAGGTTGATGATGTCGAAGCCCGAGCCGCCGTCGAAGGTGTCGACATCCACATCGCCATCGTTGAGCGCGTCGAAGTCGCAATCGTCGATGTCGATGGTGACGTCCGCACCGCCGGCGATGTTGAAGACATCGTCGTCCTCGTTGCCGGCGAAGGTGTCGTCGCCGCCGTCGCCGTTGTTCAGCACGATGTGGAAGACGTCGTCGTCCTCACCGCCGCTGTAGCTGTCGTCGCCATCGTCGAGGAAGTCGGAGGTGGTGTCGCCGTCGATGTCGAGGTCGAGCTCGAAGAGCGTGTCGTCGCCCGCCTCGCCGTTGACCACGTCGTCGCCGTCGCCGCCGTTCAGGGTGTCGTCGCCCGAGCCGGCCGACAGCACCTCGTCCTGCACCGTGCCGATGATGATGTCGTCGCCGACACCGGTCGTCACGCTCTCAACACCGTACACGAAGGCGTGCTCCGTGGTGCTGAACTGGATCGCACCGGCGTCGTAGAGCACGTCGTCGGAAACCGTGAAGATCAGGTCGTCCGCCTGGGTGTCCGACAGCGTCCGCACGATCTCGATGTTGGTGAAGTCGATGTAGTGCTCGACGATACCGTCCGGGATCGGGCCCTCATCCACCTGCACCGTACCGGTCAGCGAGAAGTCTTCCGCCACGCCGGTGATGAAGATGTCGAACAGCGAGTTCTCGTTGAAGACGTCGTTGCCGTTGGTGTCGATGCCCTCCTGCAGGAGCAGGGTGTCGACGAACTTCAGCAGCGTCTCGCCGGTGCCGGCGGTCTGCTGCAGGCCGCTGTCGCTCGCCACCGGGCTGCCATCCGGCAGGAGACCCGTGAGACCCTCGAAGGCGGCCTCCTGGATCGTGCCGGTGGTGGCGTCGACGACGATGTTCGCACCGCCGTTGATGAACTCGCGATCGGTCGAAGACACCGTCGCCGTGCGCGAGGCGATGATGCGGTCGTCACCGGTCCGGCCCAGGATGGTGTCCGTGCCGTCGCGGCCGATCAGGAGGTCATCGCCGTGCAGCGCGGTGAAGCCGCCCGCATCCGGCTGGCCGAGCGAGCCGCCGCCGTTGCCAGGCACCGTCGTCTCGGTCTCGAGGAGGAAGCCTTCCTCCTGAGGCGTGGCGATGATGGACTGCAGCGTCAGCTCGTTCAGATCCGCAGGATCGAACACCACCTCGTCCGGGGTGAAGTTGTCCGGGAAGACGAAGGTGGTGACGTCGAGGCCCTCGAAGGTCTCGCCGCCGAAATCGGCGTCCTGCAGGATCGCGCGGTTCAGACCGAACGTGTCCTCGAAGGTGATGAAGCGGTCGTCCAGCGCGTCGCCGCGCTGCTCGTTGACGCCCACGCCGCGGTTCAGACCGTCGGTCTCCGCCGAGCGGAAGTCGTAGTCGAAGAGCACCACGGAGGTGTCCGAGGTCTCCTTGATCACGACGTTCGGCGCATCGCCGCCCGAGGCGTTCGTGACGTCCACCACCGGGAACTGGATGAACACGTGCTCGGCGACATCCTTGGCGAACTCCGCTTCGCGGATCACCAGGCTGCCCGAGTTGGTGTCGCCCGGGGTCGCGTCGGAGAACGTCACGGCGATCTGACCGTCCCGGCTATGCGGGTCGGCAGCGATCGTGGCGTTGATCTGGTCGGCGAAGGCCTGCAGGAACGCCTCGGTGGTCTCGCTGGTGTTGCCCGACGAGAAGTCCACCGTGCGGCTGTAGGTCTGACCGTTGAGCGTCAGGCTGACCGTGTCGTTCTCCTTCAGATCGTCGAAGAAGATCCGGTACTCCTGGCCCTCGACCAGCTTGGTCGTGCCGTCCTGCACGCCGACGACGAGGTCCTCGGCATAGGCTTCGCGGCCGAGCGAGACCTGACGGTCGGGCACGCTCTCGTCGTCGAAGCGGTTCTGGTAGGAGCGGAAGACCAGCTCGTCGTCCTCGCGCAGATCCGGCGCGGGGTCGATGATGCTGTCGAGCACCACGTCCACGGCGAAGGCCGAGTTACCGAAGTCCGAGGCGTCCGAGTCGAAGTTGATGTCGAGGTTCACCAGCGCGGCGAACTCGGCCGCGGTGAGGTCGCCCTCGACGAACTCGATGATCACGGCGTCCAGCACGCCCGGATCGGTCTCGTTGTCCTCGGTGTCCGGATCGTCCCGCGCGACATTCGAGAACACGCGGTTGGTGCCGAAGTTGGCGGTGCTGCCGCCCGGCACGTCCACGATGAAGCCGGCATTCGGGAAGATCGTGTTCAGCGTCGCCGCGATCGCGGTGACCGCATCGGGCTGCGCGATGGCGTTGCCGTCCGCGCCGCTGAACGAGGTGAAGGTCACCTCGAACTCGGTCGGGTCGGTGTCGCCCGGCAGCACGATCTCGAGCTCGTCGACCGTGGTCCAGATCGCCGGGACGCCCGGCTGCTTGAGGTCCGGGCCGATCGGCACGAACTGGATGTTCGCGATCGGGGTCACGACATCCGGGTTGTCGACGAGGTCGGGACGGAAGTCCTGGCCCACCACGATGTCGCCGCCGATCGTGTCCACCAGGCCGTCCGGGCCGGCGGAGATCGAGCCGTCCTCGTTCAGCGTCAGCTCGTCCTCACGGCGCGCGATGATGTTGATGTCATCGCCGAACGGCGTGTTGCCGAAGCTGACCGAGACGTTCGGGGTGATGTCGATGTCGATGTCGATCGCCGAGCCGAAGAGCTGCGCGCCCCCGGTGTTGTCGATCTGGTCGAGCGTGGTCAGCGAGGCACCGCCGAAGCCGACCGCGATGCGGCTGACACCCGCGGCGTCCAGGTCGGCGACCTGGGCGTCGAACGGATCGCTCGGCTCGCCATCCGACAGGAAGACCAGCGTGCCCGGGGTCGAGAAGAAGTTCACGGCCTCCTGGAGCGCCGGGGCGTAGTTGGTGCCGCCGCCAGCCTGGAAGGTCGAGAGCGGGGTGCCGGTCGTGATGTCGTCCAGCGCCGGGTCGAAGAGGTTGAAGGTGGCGCTGTCGGCGATGACGCCGAACTGCACGAGCTGGATCACGACGTTGTCCGTCGCGCTGAAGTCCATGCGCAGATCGTCGATCAGGCCCTGGACGACAGACACCTCGTCGTCGAACTCGTCGACGCTCAGCGAGGCCGATCCGTCGACCACGAAGGACACCTGCGCGCCCGGCTGGCCGCTGACGATCGAGCCGCCGGTCACATCGTCATTGGTGGAGACGATGAAGATGTCGTCGCCCTCGCGGCCTTCGAGGAAGTCGTCGCCGCCACGACCCTCGAGGACGTCGTCCCCGCGGCTCGCGAACAGGCTGTTCTCCGCGATGGTCTCGCCGGCCGAGGTGGTGGCGATCGAGGGAGCCGAGCCGTCGCCCACCGTGGTGTAGGTCAGGTCGCCCACCGAGCTGCCATCCGCGCGGATGAAGCCGGTGTTGAACTCGGCGGCCAGACGGCCGGTCGTGAAGTCCGCATCCAGCGCGCTGGAGCTGCCCGTCACGCCGGCACCGGTCAGGCCCGGCGAGACGCTCTCGAGCAGGTCGATGCCGCGCAGGTCCAGATCGGAGTTGGTGCCGCGGTAGTTCTGCTGGTTCTCGAACTGCAGGTCGACATTCGGCGTGAAGTCGGCCCCGTCGATGCCCGGCACGCCGGCCGCGACGTAGTCGATCGCACCCAGACCCGAAGCGTTGATGTTCTCGATGTCGACGACCGCGGTGCGGTCGAAGCCCGAGGCGTAGTTGGTCTGGTCGGCGGTGCCCACCACGTCGGCGCCCTGCAGGTCGCCGCGGAACGGCAGGTCGTCGCCGTTGCCCTGGTAGTCGAAGCCGGCACCCATGCCGAGATCGAAGCGCAGGGTGAAGTCGGTGGTGATGGCGTTGAGCGCCGCGAGCTCGTCGGTGCGCTCGCCCTCGCCGGTCAGGTCCTGATCGGCCGGCGCGCCGGTCGTCGGGTTGACCGCCAGGAAGTCGGTGCGGCTGCCATCGGTCGACTGCACCACATCGTCGGTACGGCCCACGGAGAAGGTGGTCAGCCAGAGCGTGTCGAGACCCTCGATCGCCGAGCCGCCGCTGCTGTCGCTGTCACCGAGATAGGCGCCCTCGTCGGCCTCCCACACGATGTTGTCCGAGCCCGAGCCGCCGACCAGGGTGTCGCGGCCACCGTCGGCCACGCCGTCCTCGGTGGCATTCACCGAGATCGTGCCGTCGGAGGTGTCGAACAGGTTCGGGTTGTGGCGATGCGTGAGGAGGTATTCGAGATCCTCACCGAACAGCAGGTCGTCGCCCGAAAGACCGGCGACGAAGTCGTTGTCGAAGCCGGCGATCAGGATGTTGTTGCCGTCCTCGGTCAGGGTGCCGACCGGCACGCCGTCGATATTGCCGACGCCCGAGTCCGCATCGGAACCCACGATGACCGACTGCGCGGTCACGCCCGGGCTGCGGCCCGGAACGCGGAAGTCGATTTCCTCGACCGAGAAGTCGCGGTTGTCGCCGAAGAACAGGTCGCTGCCCGGGAACTCGACATCGACCGGGGCGAGCGTGTCGCCGCGAACGAAGTCGTCCTCGGCCGAGGCCGTGACGTCCGGGTTGTCGGTGAAGAGAACGCCGGAGCCCTCGACCGCTTCCACGAGCACGATCGGGCCCGGGTTCGGAACGTTGAGCTCGGGGTTGGTGTCGGCCGGGCCGAATTCCGGCGAGAGGTCCGGGTCGTTGAACACGTCCGGGAAGGTGTCGCCGGCGCCGGGCACGCTCACGAAGGAGTTGCCGTCGGCGTCGAGGCCGAGCGTGGCGTCGAAGGCCGCCTGCGTGAAGTCGCGCAGACCGATGATGCCGTTGTCGAAGTCGCTGTCGAGCGCGGTGACGTCGGCCAGGGTGACGTTCTCGAAGGTCACCGTGTTGCCGCCGCTGTCCACGCCCGTGATGGTGAGCGCGGTCGAGGTGTTGACGTCGACGATGAAGGCCGAGCCGTTGATCGAGCCGAAGAACTCGAAGCCGTCGATGCCGCCGGCGGCCTCGTCGAAGTCCTCGAGCGGGTTGTTCACCGTGCCGGCACCGATATAGGCCAGCGAGGTGATCTCGGTCACGGCGGTGTCGAAGAAGCCGTAGAAGTTGCCCGAGGCGTTGACGTTCTCGATGTTCTGGATCGAGGCGGCGTCGTTGCCGAGGCGCGTCGAGATGGTGCCGAGATCCTCGGAGGCCACCAGCTGCGCCAGCGCGGCGTCGAGATCAACGCCGGTCTCGCCCGGGGTGATGTTGAGCGGGCCGGTGCCCTGCAGCGTTACCGTTACCGGCTCCTCGTCGTCGGAAGCCTCGAGCAGCAGCCAGTCGCTGTCCTGGGCCTCGTCGTCGTCGAAGGTGGCGCCGCCGTCGATCTCGCCGTCATCGCCGGAGAAGTCATCGTCCAGGCGGGACAGTTCCTGGTAGATGAAGTCGGCGTTGCGGCCGGTCTTGATGTTGTCGTCGAGACCGCCGGAGGAGACGAAGTCGTTGCCGTTGCCGGTGAAGATCACGTCGGCGCCGTAGCCGCCGAGCACGATGTTGCCGTCGCTGTCGAAGCCGTCGGCGTCGAAGCCGGTGCCGTCGAAGAACAGGTCACCGGTGAAGCCGTTCGCGGAGTCGGTCGGGTCGAGGAGCGCGGCGCCGCGCGGATGCGCGTCGATGTTCTCGAAGAACGAGATGTCGAGCAGGTCGCGAACGTTGAAGTCCGTCTCGCCCTGCTGGATACCGTCGCCGTCGAGGTCGAGCTGCTCGACGATCTCGCGCGGGTCGGTGAGGTCGATGCGGATATCCGCGTCGCCGGTCAGGCGCAGCGTGGTGACTTCGCCTTCCTCGCCGGTCACGACGATCGGGGCGTCCTCGGAGGCACCGTTGATGCCCGTGGCACCCGGGGCGGTGTTGACCGAGAGCAGGACGCGGTCGATGTCGCCGTCGCCGTCCAGGTCGCCGGTGCCGCCGGCACCGCCATCGGGGCCGAAGGAGACCGAGGCGTCGAGGCCTTCGTCGAAGAGCGAGCCTTCGAAGTCCTGCGTGCCCTCAGCGGCGCTCACCAGGTAGTTGTCCACGAGGCCGCCGTTCAGCGCCTGGAACTCGACCGAGGTGGCGACGAAGGTACCGAACTCGGAGACGGTGATGTTGCCGGCGTTCAGCTGGTCGGTCCAGAAGGCCAGACCCTCGGGATCCGCCTCGCGGCCGAAGTTCTCCTGGAACAGCGTGGTGACGATCACCGCGTTCGAGGAGCCGGCGAACTGCTCGGTGAACTCGGCCGAGGTGTCGAACTGCGCGCCGAGCGCGAAGGGGTCGAAATCGCCCGACGCGTTGTTGAAGGCGCCACCCGTCGAGAGCGGGCCCCAGAACTCGAGACCAGCCTGCTCGGGGACGCGGCCGAAGAAGACCTGGTAGAGCGACACCACCGTGCCGGAGATGTCGGCGGCGCTGCTGTCAGCAGCGGCGACGAAAGCGGCGCGTTCCGTGGTGAAGTTCTCGGTGAAGAAGGCAACTTCCTGTTCGGTCGGAGCCCGCTGGAAGATGGTCGTAAGACCGGCGGTGATGACGTCTTGGTCGAGCATGATGTCTCTGTCCCTTTGTTCGCCTGTCCCCTGGCCGCGCAAGCGCGACAGGCCGTGCAGGTCGGATGCGCATAGTAAACACATTCCCGTGTGGGACCCTATGAGCTTTACTCTACCCACGCAACCGAAAACTCCGGCCCGCAAGAGGCCCGCAGACATCGCCTTTGAGGGGTGCAAACGCGCAACACTCGCCTCGAAAGGCCGGCTTCTATAGGCGTCTGGCAGGGCGCTGTAACACCGCCTACAGACCCCGTCGGGCGGCCGGATGCGTTGCGTATAGCCGGGAGCGGGCCTGCGGCGCGAAACCGGCGCGCGCCGCCGGGCGAAGGGCGAGGGGCGAGAGGGGGGAGAGAGACCGATGCTGCCGCGCGAGACCGTGATCGCCGCCTATCGCTGGCTCCTCGGCCGGATGCCGGAGGACGCCGCGGCGATCACCTATCATCAATCCTTCGCCGACGAGGACGCGCTGCGCCTCGCGCTCCTCACCTCGCCCGAGTTCCGCGCGCGCTTCGAGGCGCTCGACATGGCCGAGATCGAGGGCGCGCCCGGCGATGTGCTGCCCCTGCCCCAGGGCGTCGCCACCGCCCTGTCCGCGGCGGAGGAGGCGGCCCTCTGGGCGCGCATCGCCGCGGCCTGGGCCCGGCTCGGCGAGACCGAGCCGCACTGGTCCGTGCTCACGGTGGAGGGGTTCCGCGCCGCGCGCCGCGCCGAGGATGCCGCCGCGCATGCCGCCGCCTTCGCCGCCAGCGCCGATTTCGATCTGGGGCTGGTGGAGGCGGCCCTCGCCCGCGCGCCCGATCTCGACCCCGCCGCCGCCAGCTGCCTCGAGCTCGGCTGCGGCGTCGGCCGGGTCACCGCGGGGCTCGCGCGCCGCTTCCGGAGCGTCGCCGCCTTCGACATCTCCGCGCCGCATCTGGCCGAGGCCGAGGCCGCCCTCGCCGCAGAGGGGCTCGGCAATGTCGCGTTCACCCGGCTCACCGCGCCCGGGGATCTCGCCGGCGATGCCGAGCCCATCGACCTCTTCTTCTCGCGCCTCGTGCTGCAGCACAATCCGCCGGCGCTGCAGGCGCGCCTGCTCGGCGCCGCCCTCGCGCGCCTCGCGCCGGGCGGGCTCGCGCTCTTCCAGGTGCTCAGCCATCTCGAGGGCTATCGCGACGGCGCCGATCCCGGCGGGGGCGACGACGGCATGGAGCTGCACCCCCTGCCCCAGCCCGCGGTCTTCGCGCTGCTGGCCGAGGCCGGGCTCACGCCGCTGGAGGTCCAGAGCGATCTCGCCGGCGGGGCGGACCGGCGCCTGCGCACCCATCTCTTCCTCGCCCGCCGCCCCCGCCGAGCCCCGTGAGCGCGCCCATGTCAGACCCCGCAAAGGCCGATCCGGCGCAGCCGGCGCCCAAGTATAATGAGAGCGCCCCTGCGCCGGAGCCGCGCGCCGAGCACCAAAGCCCCAAAGGCGCCTTTGCGCCTTTCATGCAAGGCGCCTTGCAGGACGATCCCGAGCGCCATTTCCGCCGCCTGCCCAGGCTCTTGAAGCGCCTCACCCCCAGCGTCCTCTGGCGCCGCGCGCGCCTGCCGCTGCGCCGCCGGCGCTGGATGGCCGAGAACGCCGCTGCCACCGCAGCCTGGCGGAAACCCGCCCTCGCGGCCCCGCCCGAAGGCCCCCGCGCCGCCGCCCTGGGCGACTTCTCCGGCGAGAACGGCATCTCCCGCGCGGCCCTCTACGAGCTCGCGCGCCTCAGCGCCCGCCACCCCGGCCTCGAGGTGATCGATGCGGGCCCGGCCATGCATGCGGGCCGCCCCCTCGCGCCGGCCGAGGGCCCGCCGCTGGACCGGCTCTACCTGCTCTCGGCACCCGACACCTACGCCACCGTGCTGCCCGCCCTGCCCCCGGCGCGCGCCGCGCAGGCCTGGCGCACCGGGCTCTGGGTCTGGGAGACGCCCCATCTCGGCCCGGACTGGGGCTTCGCCTTCGACATCGTGCACGAGATCTGGACCCCCTCCGCCTACAGCGCCGCCGCCATCGCGCCGGCCGCGGCACCGCATGGCATCGCGGTCTCGGGCCGGCCCCATGCGGTGCCCCCGCCCGCAGCCGTCGGCGCGGCGGCCGCCGCCGCCATCCGCGCGCGCTACGCCGTGCCTGCGGACGCCTTTCTCGGCCTCGCGGTGATGGACAGCCGCAGCTGCCCCGCGCGCAAGAACCCCTGGGCGCATGTGGCCGCCTGGGCCGCCGCCTTCGGCCCCGATCCCGCCCGCCGGCTGATCCTCAAGATCCGCCTCTCCAAGCGCACCGCCTGCGTGCGCGACGAGCTCGCCGAGATGATCGCAACCGCGCCCAATATCCGCGTGATCGAGGACTATCTGGCGCCCGCGGAGATGGACGCGCTGCAGGCTGCCGCCGATGTCTATCTCTCGCTCCACCGCGCCGAGGGCTACGGGCTCAACATCCACGAGATGCTCGCCCGCGAGACCCCAGTGGTGGCCACCGACTGGTCCGCCAATGCGGAATACGGCCCGGATTTCGCCGCCTACCACCCGGTGCCCGCGCGCCTCGTGCCCTATCGCGACTGGACGGCGCATTATCCCGGCGCACGCTTCTCCTGGGCCGAGCCCGATATCGCCGCCGCCGCCGCCGCCCTGCGGCGCATCGCGGCCGCATCCGATGCTGCCCCGCGGCGCATCGCGGCCGCATCCGATGCCGCGTCCGATGCCGCCACGGAGGCCGAGAAACCCCGCCACACGCCCGCCGATTGAACCGAACCGTCCTCCCGGCATACTAACCGGGCGTGCCATGGCGCCATGGCACCGCGCCCCGCAAGCCGATCCGCGCCGAGACCGGCCCGCAGCCGGTATGCTTGCGGAGCGCGGTGCCCGGGGCGCATACTGCACCGCGGAAACCCCGGCGACCGCGCGCCTTCCGGGACTGGAGCGCCCCGAGCATGCCTGAGCCGCACGGCCATATCGCGAACCGCCCGTCCTCCGCCCGGCAAGCTTCGGGGATCGGCACGGGTATCGGCGCCGGTCCGGCCGCCCGCGCGCTCCGCGACACCGGCGCGAGCGCGCTGCAGGCCGGCGCGCGCCCGGGCGGGCCGCGCATCGCGCTCATCGCGCCGCGCAACATGCGCTTCTCGCCCGCCTCGGCCACCTCGATCGACCTCTACATCCACGAGATCGCCTGCAACAGCCGCTACGCCTCCTCGATCACGGTGTTCGCGCAGCGCATGGAACATCCCTTCGAGGATGTCGCGGTGCGGTTCTGGGACGATGTGCAGGATTTCGACCGCTGGTCTGCCAGCTTACGCGAGGCCGAGCCCGATTGCGTGGTGGTGCACCAGCATCTGCCCACGGCGGCGCGGCTGGCGCGGGCCTTCGCGCCGCTGCCGGTGGCGCTGGTGCGGCACAATTTCACCAAGCGCGCGCGCAACCTGATCTCGTCCTGGCGCAAGCACCGCCAGATCGACACGCTCGCCGGCATCGCCTTCGTCTCGCAGTGCTGCCGGACGGTGTTCGGCACGGAATGGCCGGATGTCTCCGTGCCGCTCTATGTCACGCCGAACGGCATCGATCAGGGCCTCTGGCGGCCCGGGGAGAAGGCGCAGGAGGTGGTCTTCGTCGGCCGCCTCGCGCCCGAGAAGGGCGTGCTGCAGGCCGCCGAGGCGGTGGCGCGGGTGCTGCCCGGCCGGCCCGGCTGGCGCGGCCGCTTCATCCTCGACACCAAGGCCGCCGAGCCGCGCTATCGCGACCGGGTGATGGCCGCGCTCGCGCCCGCGGGCGACAGGATCGAGGTGCTGCAGAACCTGCCCCACGGGGCGGTGCGCCAGCACATGGCGCGCGCCGCGATCGCGCTCGCGCCCACCCAGAACGCCGAGCCCTTCGGGCGCGTGGCGATCGAGGCGCTGGCCTCGGGGGCGGCGCTGATCGCGAGCCGCGCGGGCGGGTTCGTGGAGATCGTGGACGATGCGGGCGTGCTGCTGGAGACCCCGTCGACGGAGAACCTGGCGCTTGCCCTCGACCGGCTGATCGGCGCGCCCGATCTCGTGGCGCGGCTCGGCGCGGCGGGCCCCCGGCGCATCGCCGGGCGCTACGACCTCGCCAGCGCGGCGGAGGCCTTCGATCTCATGGTCGAGAGCCTGACCGGCATGCCCGAAGCCCGCGCCGACCGTACCTAAACCCCGCCCCTGTCTGACGAATCCCCGGCCGCGCCTGCGCTGCGCCGCTGCTGGAAAAACCCCCGGCCGCGTCAAGGAGGCCCCGGGTCGAGCCCGGGGCACCCGGCAGGCCGCCCGCCCTCACCCGGCGCCTTTGCGCCTTGCATGCATCGCGCCTTTCATCCAAGGCGCCAAGCCTCCTGTGCGGCACGCCTCCATGGCGCCTTTGCGCGCGCGCGCCATGCATGCAACGCGCCTTTGCGCTCAGGAGCGCCGCTGCGCCTGGTAGAGCTCCCACATCTTCAGGAAGAGCCGCTTCTTGGCGCCGTGGCTGAAGCCGAACTCGCGCCCCGCCGCCTCGGAGAAGGCCTCGAAGACCGGCGCCGGGATCCGCACCTGGAGCGGGCGCAGCCGCGCCTCCTCCGCCCGCGCATCGTCCCCGGCCACATCGCCCGCCTCCTCCGCGCGCGGCGGCGCGCCCTTGGCCGGCGTCTTCGGCGCGCGCTTCAGCCGCGAGAGATCGGCCATCACGCCACCTCCCGCGCATCGAGTGCCGCGATCCGGTCGATCACGCTCTGCGCCAGCGCCGCCGCGCGCGCATTGAGGCTGCGATAGGAGGTCTCCGTGATCGCCCGCCCGGCATCCGCCGCCTGGCCGTAGCCCGTCGAGACCGGGATCGCGCCGTCGAGCAGCGCATAGCCCGCCTCGCCGAGATACCCCGCCGCCGCCGCGTTCTCCCGCGCCGAGCCGGTGGTCTTGAAGAGGCAGAACACGATCCGCCCCCGGTCGATCCCGCGCTTCACCAGCGTATGCGCCAGCAGCACGCCGGGATGCAGGTCGTCGAGCGTCTGGCCCGTGGGGATGATCACCAGATCCGAGGCCTCGGCGATCTCCACCGTCTGCTCGGAGGCATTGGGCTTGCCGTCCAGGATCAGCGCATCGAAGCGCGCGCGCTCCTCCAGCGCCGTGCGCACCTTGGCGAAGCCCTGCACCTGGATCTCCGGGCTCACGCCCGCCTCCGCGCGCCGGCCCGCCCAGTGGGTGCAGGTCTGCTGCTGGGTATCGAGATCGGCGATCTTGGCGGTCAGCCCGCCATCGATGAATTCGCGCGCCATCAGCCGCGCCAGCGTGGATTTTCCGACCCCGCCTTTCTGCGAGACCATGCCGAGGATGTAGGTCATGCCGTCTGCCGCCTTTCTGGCTGTCCCTCTTGCGGCCCCCCCCCCCCGGGCGCGCTCTGCAGGCGAGCTCTGCAGGTGAGCTCTGCAGGGGGGGCCCTGCCAGGTCAGTGCAGCAAAGCATGCCTGCATGCAAGCATGTCAGGCGCGAAGACGCAAAGGCTTCAAGCCGCGTTGCATGCGCGCCACCTCGCGCCGGCGGTGCAGCGCCACGCTCCGGCCCTGCTCGAAATCGATCACCGGGGCAGGGCGGCGGCGCCATTCGCCCGCGCGCGGCTCGGCCTCGCGCCGCACCGCCGCGAAATCGCAGAGAAGGGCGGCGGTCTGCTCCGCCAGCGCCGGGCTCACCGCATCGCGGGGCAGCAGGGCAGGGCGGTGGGAGGCGGGCGCGAAAGCAAGCATGTCGATCATCTCGAGGTCTCTCTGTCCGGTGTTATCGGGGTCTCTGTCTCGCTGCGATGCCGGCGCCGCCGCCGGTGCATCGCGGTTGAGAAGAGGTTTAGCGAACCCTGCCGCCGGGCGCGCGCGCACCCCGGAATAGCCGCGCGGCAAGCGCGTGTAGCGGCGCTACACGCAAGGGTAGGGGGGTCCCCGGGAAGGGGAGGGGGCCGCCCGGCGCCTATGTCTTTCCAGCCTGCGTCGCGGCGCGCTCCGCCGCCTCGGCCTGGCGCAGATAGGCGTAGAGGGTGGGCTTGGAGATCCCCAGCAGCGTGCAGATCTCCGCCACCGGCAGGGTGCGCGCGCGGTAGAGCGCCACCGCCTGCGCGCGCCCGTCCGCATCGAGCGCGCGGGGCCGCCCGCCCGTGCGCCCGCGCGCGCGCGCCGCCGCCAGCCCCGCCGCCGTGCGCTCGCGGATGAGGTTGCGCTCGAACTCCGCCAGGGCCGCGAAAAGATGGAAGGTGAGCCGGCCCGCCGGGCTCGCCGTCTCGATCTTCTCCTGCAAGCTCTCGAAGCCGATCCCGCGCTCCTCGAGCCAGCCCGCCCAGGCGATCAGATGCGGCAGCGAGCGGCCGAGCCGGTCGAGCCGCCAGACCACCATCGTGTCGCCCTCGCGCAGCATGTCGCGCAGGCGCGCGAGGCCGGGGCGCGCGGCGGTCGAACCGCTCACCTGGTCGGTGATCACCCGCGCGCAGCCGGCGGCGCGCAGGGCGTCCTCCTGCAGGGCCGCATCCTGCTCGAGCGTCGAGACGCGGGCATATCCGATCTTCATGGGCAGGCCTTCCGGGGCTGCGGATGGGGCGGAGAAGTAAAGAAAGTCGTGAGGCTCCTTCAGAAGCTTACTTTGATTTTTTTACTGAGTAAATTGCCCTCATTTCTGCCCCTCGCGCGGGTGCTGAAGACGGCGCCCGGAGGGCAGGAAAACGGGCGTTTTTCTTACCGATCGGGGTGCATCCCGCCCCTCGCGCGCCCGCCCGCGGGGGCTCCGAATCGGGGCTCGACTCCGGGGCGGGGCAGGGGGCTCGAAGAGGGGTTTGGGCCCCCTCCAGGTAGTCGATAGCGGCTTTGCACGGGCTCTTGCGCTGCTTTCCCGCGGCGTCCGCCCCGATTCTTGCGCTCAGAGTCAGGCGATTCCATCCACACCCGCGATTCTGCGATTCTATGCAATAAATCAGTGTTTTAGATCGCGAGAACGCCGAGTTATCCACAGGCGGCGTCGCTGCCCCGAGTCGCTCGGGACTCTTCTTCTATCTTCCTATCTTCTATCTTCGGGCCGATTTTTACGAGCAATTCCAATTGCTTATCGCTCCAAATCTTACCTCTCGGGGGATTGGCGATTACCTTTCGGGGGCGAACTCTTACCTTTCGGGGGATTGGGGATTACCTATTGGGGGAAATCGGCGCTGAACCACAAGATGCAGCGTCTGAGACTCGACTCTTGGCCAAAAAATACCTAGCGTCCGACTCGCAGGTAACGTCAGGAGCGCAGGCGATGGCCGGGCCCCCAAAAAGTAAGAGTTCCGCGCCGGAGGCCGCCCCGCTCCTCCAGGACGCCCCCCATCCGCAGCCTGATCCGCAGCCCGGGGCGCCCCTCGAAACCCTCGCCGACGAGGCGCCCCCACCGCGCGACGGGCCCCGCACCCTCGATCTCGTCCCCGGCTATGGCGAGATGATCAAACCCGCCGAGCTGATCGACATCTCCGGCGCCACCGGCCTCACCCTCTCCGCAAGGCGCATGTATAACCTCATGATCGCGCACGCTTTCGGCCCCGATATGGGCCGCGAGGGGCAGGAGTGGACGCTCGACCTCGCCGATCTGCGCGGCACCCACAAGGGCAATGAGCGCATCGAGGATTCCATCCTCGCGCTCATGAAGACCATCGTCACCGTGCGCCTCGCCGATGGCCGCACCCGGCGCGTCGCGCTCCTCGGCGGCAACGATATGGACGACCCCCAGCGTCCCCGCGGCACGCTCACCTACAGCTTCGACAAGCGCCTCGTGCCGCTGCTGCGCCAGTCCTCCGTCTTCGGCAAGCTCGAGCTCGAGGTGATGCGCGCCTTCTCCACCAAATACGCGCTCGCGCTCTACGAGGCCCTGTCGCGCCGCGTCCGCCTCTCCTCGATCTTCTCCGAGACCTTCACGCTCGACGAATTCCGCGAGCTGCTCGGCGTGCCCGAGGGCAAGCTCACCAGCTACTCGAACCTCAACCTCAAGGCCATCAAGCCCGCCGCCGCCGAGATCAACGCCATGGCCTCCTTCGGCTGCGAGATCATCCCGGTGAAGCAGAGCCGCCGCGTCGTCGCCGTGAAAATCGCCTGGTGGCAGAAGTCGATGGACGAGCTGAAGGAGGCCTATCGCGAGGTCCAGCGCCCCCGCATCGGCCGGCGCGCGCGCATCACGGGCCAGGTGGAGGAGGCGGCACCAAACCCCGCGCCGCTCGCCGCCCAGCCCTAATCCATCACGCGAAAAGGCCCCGGCAGTCTCCTGCCAGGGCCCTGATCCGATTGCGAAATCCGGCGTATCCGCTCAGTTCACGAACACGAAGCTGCGCACCCCGGTGCCGCGGGTCTTGCTCGTCACGCCGTTCTGGCTGTAGCCCTCCACGCGCAGGTTGCCGCGCTCCATGCGCAGCGTGACATTGCCGCCGTTGAGGTCCATCCGGCCCGCATGCACCGCCGAGAGGCAGATCGCCGAGGCCCAGCCATAGACCGGCTCGCCGCCGATCACCGGGCGCTTGTGGAAGCGCTGCGGGGCAGGGGGGCAGTAGAAGGTGAAGTTGTGGCCCACCAGCTTGCGGTCCGCCACGCCGGACTTGGTGAAGAGCGTGTCCCAGGTCACATGGCGCGCATGCGGGTCGGGCTGCTCCAGCGGGCGGTTGCGCGCGAGGCCGGTGGCGGCGTTGGTGTCGCGCTGGAAGTCCTCGCCCGCGGTGCTGCCGCCGCGGGCCGTGCGCGCGCCGGAACTGCCGCCGGTGGCGCCGCCGATCTGCTCGCGCACCTCGTCGCGCATCTCGCTCTCGACGGCGCGCTTGATGTCGCCGACGACCGACTCGAGGAAGCCGGCCGAGGCGGGGCCGGCCATGAGGGCGGCCAGGGCGGCCGCGGCGAGGGTGGTGCGGATGCGGGTTCTGGGGGCGTGGGGGGCGATGAAAGTCATGCCTTGGGTCCTCCGTTCTACGAGACAATCGCGGCGGACCGGGCCGTTGTGAGGGGCCAGGGATGGGGGACCTGACCGAGGGGTTCAGCCCGACCCACCGCGAACGCCGCTCCTCGGCGTCCCCGGCCTTCTACCCCCCCGACTTTTCAATCGTTTTTCGCCACCCGCCCACTTCGTTTCAGCCGTGTTTCACCCCGCCCCCGCAGCCCGAAAGACGATCACCCGACAGAATCCGAGGCATACCGGAAGCCCCCAACCGCCCCCGGCAACCCCCCGCATTGATTTTGAAGGATTTTTTCAGCCAAGGGCCGCTCAAAAACCTTCCAGAATGACCCGTTTTGGAAGATCGGCGGTTTGGTACCCTTACGGAGTGACCAAGTGTATCAGCGGCGGCCGCTCTCCGTCCTGCGGCCGTACGAGGTCCGAT
>JBCBPG010000009.1:0-18164 GCA_039820865.1 Pseudomonadota bacterium | reverse complement strand
GGCGCCGGCCGCGCCGCGGCCGCTCGAAGGCGCCGAGCGCGAGGCGGCGCTGGCCGCGCTCAAGACGAGGCAGGCCGAGCTCGAGGCGATGCAGGGCGAGAGCCCGCTGATCCTGCCCATCGTCGACGCCCAGGCCGTGAGCTCGGCCAGCGCTGCCTCGCGCGCCTCGCCCTCCAGCGGCCTGGGGCCGTCTTCGGGGGCCTCCGGCGTTGCCTCCGGCGCCTCTGCGGCGTCCGGGCCGTCGGCCGCGCCGCCGCCGGCGCGGAGCTTTTCGCGGAGGTCGAGGATGTCCTTGACGACCGCCTTCTCGGCCTCCCAGCGTTCCTCGAGGGCGGCCAGCTCGCCCTCGGCCTCGGCCTTGGCGGCGAGCGCGGTCTCGCGGCGTTCGGCGACCTCGTAGCCGGCGGTCTCGTCGCGGTCGATGATGCCGAGCTCGGTCTCGAGCGCGGCGATGCGCTTGCGGCGGTCGTCGACCTCGGCGGGCGTCGCGTACTGGCTGATCGCGACGCGGGCCGAGGCCGTGTCGAGGACGCTCACCGACTTGTCCGGCAGCTGGCGGGCGGGGATGTAGCGCGCCGAGAGCTGGACGGCCGCGACCAGCGCCTCGTCCAGGATCTGCACTTTATGGTGCTTTTCCAGCATCGAGGCGATGCCGCGCATCATCATCACCGCCTTGGCCTCGCCCGGCTCGTCGACCTGCACGACCTGGAAGCGGCGGGTGAGCGCGGGGTCCTTCTCGATGTGCTTCTTGTACTCGGCCCAGGTGGTGGCGCCGATGGTGCGCAGCTCGCCCCGCGCCAGCGCCGGTTTCAGCAGGTTGGCGGCATCGCCCGTGCCGGCCGCGCCGCCGGCGCCGACCAGCGTGTGGGTCTCGTCGATGAACATGATGATCGGCACGGTCGAGGCCTGCACCTCCTCGATCACCGAGCGCAGGCGCTGTTCGAACTCGCCCTTCATCGAGGCGCCGGCCTGCAACAGCCCCACGTCGAGCGCCAGCAGCCGCGCCTCGTGCAGGCTTGGCGGCACGTCGCCGCGGGCGATGCGCAGCGCAAAGCCCTCGACCACCGCCGTCTTGCCGACGCCCGCCTCGCCGGTGAGGATCGGGTTGTTCTGCCGGCGGCGCATCAGCACGTCGACGACCTGGCGGATCTCCTCGTCGCGGCCGACGATCTGGTCGATCTTGCCCGACCGCGCCTTCTCGGTCAGGTCCTCGCAGAACTGGGCGAGCGCCTCCTCCTTGCCCATCTGCGCGGGCGACCGGGCGCCCGAGGCCTCGCCGGGCTCGGCGCCGCCGCCGGTGACCGAGCCGTCGCGGGGCGCCATGGCGTCCTCGGGGCTGCCGGCGATGATGGCGCCCAATTCCTCGGCCAGGTCATCGGCCTTGATCCTGGCGAACTGGCCCGAGATCTCGGCCAGCACGCGCTCGAGCCGCTTGGTCTTGAGCATGCCGAGCAGCAGGTGGCCGGTGCGCACCTGGTTCGAGTTGTACATGAGCGAGGCGTAGGTCCAGCCGCGCTCGACCGCGTCCTCGAGGTGTTCGGAGAGGTCCGAGATCGAGGTCGCGCCGCGCGGCAGGGCGTCGAGTGCGCGGGTGAAATCGGCGGCGAGGCGGCCGGCGTCGATCTCGTAGTGGCGCGTGATCCGGTGCAGGTCGCTGTCCTGCGTGTTGAGGATCTGGTGCAGCCAGTGGACCATCTCGACATAGGGGTTGCCGCGCATCTTGCAGAAGACGGTGGCGCCCTCGATGGCCTTGTAGGCGAGCGGGTTCAGCTTGCCGAAAAGGGCGACGCGGCTGATCTCGGACATGGGGGGCTCCTGTCGGTCAGGCAGTGAGAGGGGCGCGCCTGCCGGGCAGCGGCGGGCGCAGGTTGAGGTTGTCGGCATCGCGCGGCTCGCGCGCGCCGATCCAGGTGGTGTAGCCGAGCCGGCCGGACTGGCCGAGGCGGGTGTCGGGCACCTCCCCGGCGCGGAGCACCAGCGTCAGCTCCCAGTCGAGCAGCACGCCCGTGTAGTTGCGGACGATGGCGGCCATGCGCTCCAGGCTCTCGCCACCCGGCAGCAGGCGCTCGTAGGCGGCGAGGTCGAGGGGGCCGAGGCGGAGGCGGAACGTGGCCTGGCGCGACCAGACGCGCCCGCCGATCGAGGTGCCGCGGCCGAGCGCCGCCTCGCCCAGATGCCAGCGGTCATGCGGCTCCAGCTCGAGCCAGGCGCCCACGAAGCTCTCGATCTCGGCCGGGGCGTCGAAGAAGGCGGCGATCATCGCCATCAGCCCGTCCTCGTTCTTGGCCCCCGCGGCGAGGCGGGCGGTGAAGTGGCGCTTGGCCGTGTCGGGCATGGCGTCGCGGCCGTGGAAGGCCTCCGGGCCGAGGCCGGCCAGGGCGCCGAGGCGCGCGCCGAACGGGTCGTCGTCGCGGTCGAAATTGGGCGCGGGCTCGGCCGAGGCCCAGGCGCGGTAGAGAAGGCTGGCCATGCGGTGGTGGAACACGTCCGCGAAGGCCGAGACGGTGGGGTCCTGCTTGTTGCGGAGCCTGTCGCGGGCGTATTCGGTCAGGTGCAGCGGCAGCGGACCGTTCGGGCCGAAGAGGCCGAAGAAGCGGTTCACCAGCCGTGCGCGGCCCCGCACGTTCAGCTTGAAATCGGCGATGGTCGACGGCGGGAAGGCCAGCTCGACCTCCTGGCCGATGCGCACCGGGTCCTCGGCCGGGCGGCGCGAGCGGCCGAGGCGCGGATTGTCCGGGAACGCCGCCTCGATCACGCGCAGCGCCTGGAAGATGTGATGCGTCTGGGGCGAGGCAGCGAGCGCGTCGAGGCGCGTCAGAGCAGCCTTCGCCTCCCGCTCGTCGCCGGCCATCGGGCGATCTCTCCCCTTGTCTGAGACGCGATCACGGTCTCGGTGAAGCTGTTGATGGTGACGTATCGGGCGAAGAAGCGTTCGAGCACCGCGCCCATGGCGTAGACGCCCGCGCCCTCGTAGGCGCTCTCGTCGAAGGTCACGCGGATCTCGATGCCGCGCACGGCCGTGGTCAGCACCCCGTCGGCGAGACGGCGCACGATCGGCCGGCTCTCGACCGCGACGATGCCCTCGACCTGGCGGGCCAGCGCCCGGTCGCCGGGGGGCACGTAGAGGCCCAGCATCTCGCGCAGCGCCGCCGCCGCCTCGCCCCGGTCGGCATCGGCGATCGAGAGGTAGTTGAGGCTGAGATGGCTGACGAGCCGCCAGGACGCCTCGGTCATGCCCGCGCTCGACCGCGGGCGCGTCGGCGAGACGATGGCGCGGACCTCGCTGACGGGCCCGCCCTCGGGCAGGGTGAAATCGCCCTCGCTGCCGCCGAGCGACATCATCAGCGGCAGGTCGCGGTTGGTGCAGAGCGCCTTGACCGCAAGCTGCGCGACGTTCTCGCCATAGGGCGCCTGCGCGCGGTCGACCAGCGTCAGGTAGTGGTCGCTGCCGAGATAGGAGGTGCGGGTGCCCTGCAGGCGCTGACGCTCGTTGCGCTGTCGCAGGCGCCTCCGTGTCATGTAATAGGCCTCCTGCCCCTCGCCCACGGCCGTCAGGTCGTCGGCCGAGAAGAAGGGGCGGAAGTCCACGTCGTCGCTGTCGTCGGGCGTGATGCCGGTGACCGAGGTGATCGCGTAGACCTCGAAGTCCATCGGCGCCGTGCGATCGACGACGACATGGTGGTCGATATCGCGCTTGCGCAGCGTGACCCGGTCGCAGCGTTTCTCGAAGAGGTTGATCGCGGGCGTGGCGAAGAGCTCGAAGCTCGCCGGCGTCAGCGCCCCCTTGAAGCGCTCATGCGTCTCGGAGAGCAGGATGTAGATGTCGACCGCATCGCCCGGTGCGCGCGCCAGCACCGGCGCCAGGCCCTTGAGGTCGAGGAAGAAGAAGCGCTGGGGGAGCGCGAAGTACTCCTGCACCAGCCGGTAGCCGTCGAAGGAGCGGCCGGGGGTCGGCAGCAGCGCCTCCTCCGGGTCGAAACCGCGGGGGGCCAGTGCGCCCCTCGGCAGCGTCAGCGTCCAGTCGGCGCGCCGGTCGGTCGAGCGGCCGATCACGTCCAGCGTCTCGTTCGACAGCGCCTCGTAGAGCGCCCAGGGCTCGGCATCGCTGCCCGACAGGAACAGCGTCAGCCGGTCGAGCGGCAGCGCCGCGATCGGCAGGCCCCCGTCGCGGCGGAGGCGCAGCCGGATTGCCGCGCGCGCCTTCGGGTGATGGGCGATGCCGGCGGCGACCAGCTCGCCCCGGCTGTCGAGATACTCGACCTCGGCGATCTCGATGGGCCAGAGCGTCACGTCCTGCGAGGTGCGGTAGCGCACGGCCGAGCCGTCGCCCTTGGTCGGGCGGCTGCGCAGCGTCGTGCCGCGCGCCAGCGTGAAGCCGTCGTCGATGCCCTGCGCGGGATCGGGCTTGAGCCGCGCGATCATCATCGAGGGCGTGGGCGCCAGGTAATGCGGATAGACCAGCTCGAAGAGGTTCTGCGTGAAGACCGGGTACTGCAGGTCCAGTTCCAGCTGGACGCGCGCCGAGAGGAACGCGAAGCCCTCGAGCAGTCGCTCGACGTAAGGATCCAGCACCTCCAGCCCCTCGATCCCGAGGCGGCTGGCGATCTTGGGATACGCCTCGGCGAACTCGGCGCCCATCTCGCGGATGAAGCGCAGCTCCTGCTCGTAGCGGTTGAGGAGCCGGGTATCCATCGTCAGGCCTGCCGTTCGACGTGGAGCTCGCCCGTCGTCACGTCCATGGCGGTGCGGAGATAGAGCTCCAGCGGCAGCGGCTGCGCCCAGAGCTCGCCGCGGATGTCGAAGGTGATGACCGCACGCTCCTGCTCGATCTCCTCGACGATGTTGATCTCCAGCGAGCCGGGCACGATGCGGGGCTCGAAATCCTCGATCGCCTTGCGGATCGTCTGGCGGACCTCGATCGCGCGGGCGATGCTCTCGATCTTGCCCGCCAGGTCCGGCACGCCGTAGTTCACGGTCGAGCGCGCCACCTCGGGCCGGGTCGAGAGGTCGTGCTCGGCCTCGCAGTTCGTGGTGTTCAGCAGCCAGGAGAGGTCGCGGCGGATGATGTCGCGCAGCCTGCGCGCGTCGATCACGCGGGTATCGCGCGCCTCCTCCCGGCTCCAGGCCTCGTCATCGGTCAGACGGTCGAGGAGCGAGGGCTGCAGCCGTTCGGTCAGCAGCTTGTCAGCCATCGGCGGTGTCCGCGGCGCCGGTCCCGGGCTGGTCGACGGGGTCCATCTCCAGCGTGCGCAGGTCCATGATGCCGGTGTCGCCCGTATCGGTCGCGAACAGCCGCTGGCCGAGGCCGACCCAGGTCTCGGCGCCCGCATCGGCAAAGGTGGTCTCGCGCGCCAGCTTGGCGGCGTCGCTGCCCTCGGTCGTGGTGGCGGGATAGCGCGTCGGGATCAGCGCGACCATCTCGCCGCCGTTCTGCAGCGTCAGCGTGCACGGCACCCAGACGGTGTCGCGCAGATCGGTCGGCGGCTCGACCGCGATGGTGCTGATCGCGGTGAAGGGGATCCAGTAGTACTTGCCGTTCAGCACGCATTCGAGCAGCGGGCCGAGGCGCATGTCGGCATCGGCGATCCAGGCGAACCGCTCGCCGTTCAGCGCGCCGCCGGCGGCGGGCGCGGCCTCGAAGGCGCGGGCGCGGAGCGCGGCGGCGGCCTCGGCGCGGCCCTCGGCCTGGACCTTGAGCGCCTCGATGATCAGCGCGACCCATTCGGGCGGCTCGCCGAAGATCATCGGCGCCTTCTCGCCGGCGAAGACCTTCTCGCGGAAGACCTCGCAGACGATGCCCTCGCGATAGGTCTGGGCCATCGGCAGGGCGGCCTCGTCCATCTCGGCCGAGACCTTGAGCTGGGTGACCGCGCGCTTCCAGTCGCCCATGACGCAGAGCAGCTGGAACAGGAAGACGCGCAGCTTGGGATCGGCGGGGTGTTTGCGCACATCGGCCTGCAGCGCGTCGAGCGCGCCGGCGAGGTCGCTGGCCTTGAGTTTCTCTGCAGCAGCGCCGCTCACGCGCGTTCTCCCCTGGCCGTTGGTTGTGGTCTTGGTGATGGCGCCGGCCACCCCGCGGGGCGGCCGGCCGTGTTCAGTGGACCGATTACTTCGCGGCGTTGCCGCGGATGTTCCACTTGAACTGCTTGGGCTTGTCGCCCTTGCCGTCTTCCTTCTGCGGCACGTACTCGATCTCGACCTCGGCGAAGTTGAGCGAGCAGTTCTCGGTCAGACGGTCCTCGCCGCCCGAGCCGCCGGTCGAGACCGAGGTGATCAGCACCTTGTGCATGATGACCTTGTAGTACTCGAGCGGGTCCTTGCCGGCCTTGCGGACGGTCAGCGTCGCCTTGTCGAAGTGGTCGCCGTTGGCGCAGTACAGCATCAGGATCGGCGAGGACTTGTCGATGTACTTGGTGATCGAGATGTCCTGGAAATTCGCCTTGCCCGAGCCGCCGCCCGAACCGACATGGAACGAGCCCGACTGCGAGACGCCCCAGGACCACGCGAGCAGGTCGATCGTGTCCTTGTGCGTCTTGTCCTGGCTCTCGCCATCGATCTCGCCTTCGATGTCGAGGAACATATCAACGGCCATGGCCTTGTCTCCTTGATTGGTGGGCGGCCGTCATCGGGCGGCCCGTTGCGGTGGATCGTGTCCCGGGCGGCCGCAGTCTGCGACGGCCGTCCCGTATGGTGTTAGTGTCGTGAGCCTTGTGATCAGCCCTTCTGCGACGGCAGTTTAGAGACCAGGCGGAGCGAGACCGAGAGGCCCTCCAGCTGGTAATGGGGTCGCAGGAAGAACTTCGACGTATAGTACCCCGGGTTCCCCTCGACCTCTTCGACCACGACTTCGGCCGCGGCCAAAGGCTTGCGCGCCTTCTCCGCCTCGGACGAGACGGCGGCGGTGAAATCGACGTACTGGTTGATCCAGTTCTGCAGCCAGACCTGCATGTCCTCGCGCTCCTTGAAGGAGCCGATCTTGTCGCGGACCATGCACTTCAGGTAGTGGGCGAAGCGCGTGGTCGCGAAGAGATAGGGCAGGCGCGCCGCCAGGTTGGCGTTGGCGGTGGCGTCAGGGTCGTCGTATTCGGCCGGATTGTGCAGCGACTGGGCGCCGATGAAGGCGGCCATGTCGGCGTTCTTGCGGTGAAGCAGCGGCATCAGGCCCAGCTTGGCCAGCTCCGCCTCGCGCCGGTCGGTGATCGCGATCTCGGTCGGGCACTTCATGTCCACGCCGCCGTCGTCGGACGGGAAGGTGTGGACCGGCAGGCCGTCGACCGAACCGCCCGACTCGACGCCGCGGATCCGCGAGCACCAGCCATACATCTTGAACGACCGCGTGATGTTGCGCGCCATGCCGTAGGCGGCGTTCACCCAGCAGTACTTCTCCGACGACGCACCCTCGGTGTCCTCCTCGAAGGCGAACTCCTCGACCGGGTCGGTCTTGGAGCCGTAGGGGTAGCGGCCGAGGAAGCGCGGCATGGCGAGACCCAGGTACTTGGAGTCCTCGCTGTCGCGCAGGCTCCGCCAGGGCGCGTATTCCGGCGTCATCTGGATCTTGGTCAGGTCACGCGGGTTGGCCAGCTCGTTCCAGCCGTCCATGCCGAAGAGCGACGGGTTCGCGCCGGTGATGAAGGGCGCATGCGCCGCGGCCGCCACCTTGGACATCTCGCCCAGCAGCTCGACATCGGGCGGGCTGTGGTCGAAGTGGTAGTCGCCCACGAGACAGCCATAGGGCTCGCCGCCGAAGGTGCCGAACTCTTCCTCGTACATCTTCTTGAAGATCGGCGACTGGTCCCAGGCGGTGCCCTTGAACTTGCGCAGCGTCTTGCCGAGGTCCTTCTTGCTGATATCCATCACGCGGATCTTCAGCATCTCGTCGGTTTCGGTGTTGTTCACCAGGAAGTGCAGGCCGCGCCAGGCGCCTTCCAGCTTGCGGAAGTCCTCGTGGTGCAGGATCTCGTTGACCTGGTCCGAGAGCTTCTTGTCGATCTCGGCGATCATCGACTCGATCGAGGCGAGCACGTCCTGGCTGATCAGCGCGCTGTTCTGCAGCGCCTGGGCGGCCAGCGTGTTGACGGCGTCCTCGACGGCCGACTTGGCGGCGTCGGACTTGGGCTTGAACTCCTTCTGCAGGAGCGCGTCCAGCTCGGTGGCCTCGATGGTCTCGACGGCACCCTCGGCGGCGGCGTTTTCGGTTTCGGCCATCGGTTACTCCTCCGCCTTCTCTTCGTCTTTCGCCTTGGCGGCGAGCGTTTCCAGAAGGGCCGGGTCAGCCATGACCTTGGCCAGCAGCTCCTCGGCGCCCGTCTTGCCGTCCATGTACGACATCAGGTTCGAGAGCTTGTTGCGCGCATCCAGCATCTTCTTGAGCGGCTCGACCCGCTCGGCGATCTTGCCGGGCGTGAAGTCCTCCATGCTCTCGAAGGTCAGGTCGACGGCCAGGTTGCCCTCACCCGTCAGGGTATTGGGCACCGAATAGGCGACGCGCGGCTTCATCGACTTCATGCGCGCGTCGAAGTTGTCGACGTCGATCTCGAGGAACTTGCGGTCGGCGACAGGCGGCGGCGGCGTTTCGGACTTGCCCGACAGGTCGGACATGACACCCATGACAAAGGGCAGCTGGATCTTCTTCTCAGCGCCGTAGAGTTCGACATCATACTCGATCTGCACGCGCGGCGCGCGATTTCGAGCGATGAATTTCTGGCTGCTGCCTGACACGTTGCTTCTCCTTGTCTAGTATTTCGATCTACGAGGGCGCGGACCGTTGCGGTTCACGGGTACGATCACGATGGGCTCACAGTTAGTGCACGGGGTGGTTACCGAGGTTTAGTCGTCGTCGTCCTTTGCACCGCTGATCTCGGTGAAGTCCGACACTGCCCTCGGCGCCACGTCCTTCAGGATCGTCATGAAGTCCGCCGCCACCAGCCGCCGCGCGCGGTTGATGATCAGCGGCACGGGGCTCGAGGGCTCGTGCTCGGCATAGTAGTCGATGATCTTGCCGAGCGCCTCGTCGACGTCCTCGCGGCTGGAGATCGTGCCGGGCGGCGGGGCCGGGGCGGCCGCGACCATCGTCACCGTCGTCGTCCCGTCCTCGCCCGTCACCTCGACCTCGGCCGCGGCCTCCGCCGGCACGTCCGCATGGCGGTCGATCAGCGCGAAGATCGCCTGGCAGCGCTTGATCGCCTTGTCGAGATCGGGGCCGAGCGCGCCGACCTTGTCGTCGAAGATCGCGGCGATCGCCCTGGTGTGCTCGAGCGCGGCCAGCGCCGCCTCGCGCAGTTCCAGCACGCGCTCGTTGCCCGTGTCCTTGAACGCGGCCGAGATCTCGGTCGCGTCGGGCACCTTCTCCATGTCCGAGGGCTGCGGGATCTCGCCGGTCGAGACCTCGACATCGCGCAGCGTGATGCGCCCGAACATCCGGCTCTCGGTCAGGGCCGCGAGGCGGAGCGCGCGCATCAGGCCCGCCTCGTCCGTCAGCGCCAGCATCGCGTTCACGCGCATCGTGGGGTCGTCGTCGTCCTCGGCGTCGAGCTGGGGATGGCAGGTGTCCCAGTGCGTCTCGACGCAGCCGCGGAGATACTGCATCGCGGCCGCGAAGCCCGCCAGCCCCTCGCGCTTGAGCGCGGCATTGGCCATGACGATGCCGGCGCGCAGGTCGTGGGTGCGTTCGAGCACGTCGCCGCACTTGCGCAGCACGTCCGACCAGTCCGGCTCCTCGGCCTCGATGACCGCATCGCCGACCTGGCGCTCCTCGCCCGGCTGGGCGGCGAGCATGAGGGCGCTGAAATCCGGGTCGTATTCCAGGTCGGGACCGCTCGGCGCCTCTTCGCTGATCGGGCGCAGGAGCGTGTCGACGTCGTGCATTACCGTACTCCCGAGGTCGTCTGCGCCGCGCCGGTTCCCGCGGGCATGACGTTACGCGCCGGAAACGCTACCGACTGGCGAGTACGCTGGCTAGCCCGTTGGCGATGAATCTGGGGGAACGCGGCGCCGATACTGTGTCGGACGACACAGGGGGCTTTGACTTATGCACGAATTGTCCGCGTGACTTCCTCCAATGGTTGCAAGCGCGATTGCGATTACCCCCTGCGCCCGTCGGACGGGCCGACGGGCGCGATCGTGGACGTTACGTCACTCCATCGCCGCGCGCAGCGCGATGAGCCCCCGGCGGACCCAGGTCTTGGCCGTGCCCACGGGCACCGCCATCACACCGGCCACCTCGGCATGGGTGTAGCCGTCGACGAAGGCAAGCTCGAGCGCGCGGCGATACTCGGCCTTGAGCCCGCCGAAGGCACGGCGCAGCGCCAGGCACTCGAGCGTGAGGCCGGCGCCCGGTGCCTCGACCGCCATCTCGGGCGGCTCCTCCATGGTGCAGACGAAGCCGCGCGCGCGCTCGGCCCTCAGCCGATCGATCGCCTGGTGGCGGGCGATGACGCTCATCCAGGCCAGCGGCTCGCCCCGCTCGGCGCGGTACTGCGCGGCGCGGCGCCAGATCGCGATCCAGGTCTCCTGCACCACCTCCTCGGCCATCGCGCGGTCGCGTACCACGCCGCGCACGACGCTGATCATCCGCGTGCCTGCCAGTGCATAGAGGCGGGCGAAGGCGCGACGGTCGCCGGTGCCGCTGCGGGCGAGCAGCGCCGCCATCACGGCCGGTTCCTCGTCCCTGGACAGCCGGCCTGGAGCCACGCCGCCCGCCGCCGGCCGCGCGGATGCCCGCGGGGTTTCGCGAGGGTCCTGGCGGTGGCGGGGGGCGGGACGGGGGTTGGGACGGGAGTCGGGGCGGGAGCGGGGGTCGGGGCGGTGGGCCTGCGGGCGGTGCCCGCCCTCCGGCAGAGCCGCGGGGCGGGGGCGCTGGACCGTGGGCCGCGCGGGCCCCGGCAGGGGCGGGATCGTCGGGGCGGCGAAGGGGATGACCTCGGGCATGGCGGCACCTTTCGTCTCGGTTTCGGGCGCGAGGCGGCGGCATCCGGCGCGTCGTCCTCTGCTCCCGTTGCGCCGTGGGACGCGCCCGGGTTGCAGGCGGTGCCGAAAAATTCTTCGGCTGCCGGAGAGGCGGCCGGAGAAGTGCCCGAACACCGGCCGCAGAGGGGGCCGCAGAGGGGGCCGGGGAGGGATGCGCGGCCATGGCGGCTGCATCCGGACGGGCGCCCGGCCGCGTTCACGGCATCGCGAGCGGCACCGCGCCGACCCGGCGCCCCTGCCGCCTCGCGCAACCGAGACTACGGGAGCCGAGACATGCCTTCGAGACCGAGCCTGACCCTCGCCGCCGCGCTGCTGGCGCTGCCTGGCGGCGCGCTGGCCTCCAGCCACATGGACGCGCCGCTCATCACCTTCGACGACCCGGCCAACACGACCGACGTCTACGCCTTCGTCAGCGAGGACCCGGAGAGCGGGGTCGCGTACCTGACCACCGCGCTGTCGGTCTATCCGTTCGAGGAGCCCGGCATCGGGCCCAACAACTACCGCTTCGACGACCGCGTGATCTACAACATCCACGTCGCGCTGGACGACGACATCGTGGCGGGGACCGAGACCGTCACCTACGAGTTCCGCTTCGATACCGAGGTGCTGAACGACGACACGATCCTGCAGAACTATCTCGGCATCGTGGGCGCGACGCCCGATGCCAGCGGCTTCTTCCCCAACCAGAACCTGCGCCAGTCCTATACGCTGACGCGCGTCGAGCCGGGACGGCGGCGCTTTCGCGGCCGCACGGTGCTGGGCCAGGGCGCCGGGGACGGGCTGATCGTGCCGCCCAACAACCAGGGCCTGACCACGCCCTTCTACAACGAGGGCGACGACGGCGACCGGCCGGCGCGCGGGGGCGTGGCCGATCCGGCCGATCTCGACCCCTACACCGCGGCGGCCGTCGCGACGCTGCCGGGCGGCTACCGCGTCTTCGCGGGCCAGCGCGACGACGGGTTCTATGCCGACATCCAGTCGATCTTCGATCTCGACTTCTCGTTCGGCGCCGCCACCGGCACGCCGACCAAGCCGTTCGACAGCCAGGGCGGCTTCAACGTGCACACGATCGTGCTCGACATCCCGATGACCGAGCTGGGCGGCGCGACGCTGGCCGGCGTCTACGCCACCACCGTGCGCCAGCCGACGGTGCGCGGGCGCGTGCGCCCCTTCCGCGCCGCGCAGGTGGGCCGGCAGGGCAATCCCCTCTTCGCCGAGGCGCTGGTCGCCGGCCGTCTGAAGGACGCGTACAACCAGACGAAGCCCGACGGCGACGAGGCCACCTTCGCCGAGTTTGCCGAGGACCCGGAGCTGGCCCGCGTCCTCGGGCTCGAGGAGCTGATCCCGGGGCTCCTCCGCTCGATCTACATCCCGGACCTGATCAAGGTCGATCTCACCACCGGTCCCGCGCGGCTGGCGGGAGAGGAGGGGTTCGATGCCCGCAGCGTCTTCGGCGGTGACGTGCTGCAGAGCGAGATCCAGGACCCGTTCGACAATGGCGGCTTCATCCCCGGCGGCTGGCCGAACGGCCGGCGCTTCGGCGACGACGTGATCGACATCGCGCTGATCGCCCTCGGCGCGGCGGGTGGCGATGCGGCGCTGTTCCCGGCCTTTCCGGGCGACCGCGTGGACGTGAACGACATCACCTACAACGACGTCTTTCCCTACGCCGCCACGCCGCTGAACGGGCGCAACCGCCCGGACGGCGTGCGCGCCCCGCGCTGAGGGCAGCGGGCGCCGACCAAGGGGGACGGCGTACCGCGCCGTTCCCGATCCGCCACCCCGTGCCGCCACCCCGTGCCGCCTGCCGGCCCCGCGCCGCCTGTCGGCGCCTGCCGGGTCTGCGCCGCCTGTCGGCGCCTGCCGGGTCTGCGCCGCCTGTCGGCGCCTGCCGGGTCTGCGCCGCCTGTCGGCGCCTGCCGGGTCTGCGCCGCCTGTCGGGCGTCGCGTTTGTCGAGGAGACCGCCATGATCCGTCTTCGTCTCGCCGCCACGGCCCTTGCGCTCGCCCTTGGGCTGGCGTCGGCCGCGCCGGCCGGTGCGCCGTCGTGGGGCGCTCATGCCGCCCTTCGTGCGCAGGTCGCCGAGGCCCGTCATGCCGAGGATGCGTTCGCCTGGCAGCGGGCCGGGTTCGCGGTCGCGGCGGCGCTGGCCATGGCGCCCGACGACCCCGACCTCCTGGTCCTGCGCGCGATGGTGCGCCAGGCCGGCCACGGCTTCGACGCTGCGCTCGCCGATCTCGACCGCGCCATCCTGCTGGCGCCGGGCGCCCCGCAGGCGCGGCTGACCCGCGCCTTCCTGCGCGTGACCACGGGCGATCTGGCGGGGGCGGGCGCCGATTGCCGGGCGCTGCCGGCGCGGGCGGGACGCGTCGTGCGCACCGCCTGTGCGGCGCGGGTGCTGGATGCCGGCGGCGATCCGGCCGCGGCCGCGCGCCTGCTCGCGCCCGCCGCGGCCCGCGCGCCCGCATCGCTCCGCCCCTGGGTGCATGAGCTGATGGCCGCCTTCACCACCCGCGCCGGCATGGTCGCGGCCGCGCGGCGCCACCATGCCGCCCTCGCCGCCCTGGCGCCCGGGGTCGAGCGCCATGCCGTCGCCCATGCCGCCTTCCTGCGCAGCGTGGTCGAGCCGGAGGCCGCGCTCGCGCGCGTGGCGGCGGCGACGAGCGATGGCGGCATTCTCGAGCGGGCGCTCGCCAGGCGGGCGCTCGGCCAGGACGCTTCGGCCGAGATCGCGATCCTGGACCGCCGTTTCGCGCGCGACGCGGCCGAGGGGGGCGAGGCGCATCTGCGCGAGGCTGCCCGTTTCCGCCTCGCGCTCATGGACGACGCCGAGGGCGCCTGGGCGCTGGCGCAGCGCAACTGGGCCCGCCAGCGCGAGCCGGAGGACCGTGCGCTCCTGCTCGAGACCGCCTCTGCCGTCGGTGCCGCCCGCCACGCCCGGCAACGCTCCACCCGGCAACGCTCCACCCGGTGACGGCCCGCCCGGTGACGGCGCCCAGTGAGGGGCGCGGTGGAGGGGGGCGGTGACGGCGCGTCCGGGTGGGGCTCCGTCGCCCCACCCGGGATCTCGCCGGGTTAACAACAGGTTAACGGATCGCCGTTGGTGCGGCCCGGCGTCGCCCCGCGCCGCGCTGGGGCTCCGATGCCCCGGCCGATGCGTGGCCGCAGCCCCAAGAGATTGTTCTGGAACGTCTTTCCGCAGTGGCACGCGGCTTGCTGTCATGCGCTCGACCGCGACCCGACGCGGCCGGCCAGGAGGGCTGCATGCGCCGACCCGTGCCCCGGACGACGACCCGCGCCGCGCCTGGCGCCGCCCTGCCGGCGCGCCCGGCGGCCCGCGTCCGCATCCTGGCCGCCGTCCGTCGCCAGGCGATCCGGTCACCCGGCGATGCCGCCCTCTCTCCCCCCTGCAGCGAAGGGATCCGCCCATGACCGTCCAGGTTAGCTACCCCGGCGTCTATATTCAGGAGGTCTCCTCCGGCGTCCGCACGATCACCGGGGTGTCGACGTCGATCGCGCTCTTCGTCGGCATGACCCAGCGCGGCCCGCTGGAGAGCGCCGAGCGCATCCTCAGCTTTGCGGCCTACGAGCGCGCCTTCGGCACCGACACCACGGTCTCGGAGATGACCGACCAGGTACGCCAGTTCTTTCTGAACGGCGGCCGGCAGGCCTTCGTGATCCGCATCGCCGACGACGACAGCGCGATCCCGGCCGAGGCGGAGCTGGAGAACGAGGCGGGCGTGCCGGTGCTGAGGGTGACGGCGGCCGAACCCGGGCGCATCGGCGACAGCATCCGTGTCGAGATCCGCTACGACACCGCCCAGCCCGAGACGACCTTCACGCTGGTGGCGGGGCGCGAGACGGCCGATGCCGCCGGCAACCTGGTGATCGTCGAGGCCGAGGTCTTCGCCGATCTCACCATGGACCCGGGCGCCGGGCGCTTTGTCGAGACGGTGCTCGAGCAGTCCTCGCGCCTGATCCGGGCCGAGCGCATCGGTGCCCCGCCGACGATCCAGGGCTATTCGATGAGCGGGCGGGCCGAGGGGGCAGGCCAGTGGATCGCGGCGCTCAACGCCCAGCTCGCGGGCGGCACCGGCAGCTTTGCGGTGTCGGTCGATGGCGGGCCGTCGGGGCAGGTGACGCTGACCGCCCCGGTGGCCGACGCGCCCGCGATCCAGCAGGCGATCGAGGCCGCGGTGGGCGCCGGCAGCGTGGCGGTGGGCGTGGTTCCCTTCGCCGGCGGGCCGGAGGAGGTGCTGGTGGTGCAGAGCACGACCGCCGGCGGTTCGGTCCGCATCACGCCCGGGGCGGCCGGCGATCTTGCCGCGCCCATGATGCTGGGCACGGCCAATGACGGGCTCGAGATCGGCGGCCACGCGACCGCGCGACCCGCGCCCACGGGTCTGTTCGCCGCGCTCGGCAACCTCGACATCGGCACGACGGCGGTGGTGAACGGCGACTGGCTCGGCCGGCTCGGCACGCTGGCGCGCACCGACCAGGCGGATCTGCCCGACATCGACGTGGCCACCGGCATCCGCACCGACAGCTACACGATCGTCGGCCTGACCGCGGGCACGCCGTTCTGGGAGGCGACGCCCGGCACCGAGCCGCGGCTGCGCACCCTGCGCACGCGCCTGCAGGCGGTCCAGCAGTCGATCGCCGGCACCGCGGGCGCGAACTACGATGCCGAGATCCAGGGCTTCCGGCTGGTCCTGCAGGCCGACTTTCCCGGCGCGGCCGAGCAGGAGGCCGCGGCCGTCACGACCTCGGGCGGCTATGGCATCGACACGCCGGCGACCGGGATCTTCGGCGTGGCACCCAGCGTGCGGCGCGTGCCCCTCGGCACCTTCGCCGCGCCCGCCAACTACGTCACGGGCACGGCGGCGGGGGCGGATGGCGACCTGCCGGGGCCGGACGACTACGATCGCGCCTATCGGCTGGCCGCGCGCGAGATCGACCTCTTCAACCTGCTGGTCCTGCCGCGCGTGCTCAGCGACCAGTCGGGCAACGCCCAGGGCGATGCCGAGCGCGCGCCGCTCTGGGGTCCGGCCAGCGTCTTCTGCCGCGACAGCCGCGCCTTCCTGATCATCGACCCGCGCGCGGACTGGACCGATGCCGACGCCGCCGTTGCCGGCATCGGGACCGTGCGCACCGGCGCAGTCGGCGACCATGCCGCCGTGTTCTGGCCGCGCCTGCGGATCGCCGACGCCCAGACGGGCCTGCTCAAGACCATCGATCCCGCCGGCACCATCGCCGGTGTCGCCGCACGCATCGACGGCAGCCGGGGCGTCTGGAAGGCGCCAGCAGGGCTCGAGACGGGACTGCGCGGGGTCCGCGCGCTCGAACGCACGCTGTCGGATGCCGAGAGCGGGATCCTGAACCCGCAGGCGATCAACGCCCATCGCCGCTTTCCGAACGGCATCGTCGTCTGGGGCTCGCGCACGCTCTCGGGCTTCGACAACTCGGGCAACAGCGACTACCGCTACGTGCCCGTCCGCCGCGTCGCGCTCTTCATCGAGGAGAGCCTCTATCGCGGGCTGCAGTTCGCCGTCTTCGAGCCCAACGACGAGCCGCTCTGGGCGCAGATCCGACTCGCCGCCGGCGCCTTCATGAACGGCCTGTTCCGGCGCGGCGCCTTCCAGGGGGCGCGGGCGTCGGACGCCTATTTCGTCAAGTGCGATGCCGAGACGACGACCCAGAACGACATCAATCTCGGCATCGTCAACGTGGTGATCGGCTTCGCGCCGCTGCGCCCGGCCGAGTTCGTCGTCATCCAGATCCGCCAGCTCGCCGGCCAGGTCCAGACCTGAGCGACACGCCGTCCCCGGGGGGGCCCGGGGACCCGTTCATCCCATCCGAGGAGCGCGCGCCATGCCGCAGTTCACCGTCAACGCCGCCCGCATCGACCCCTATCGCAACTTCAAGTTCGTCGTGCTCTGGGACGGCCGCATCGTCGCGGGCGTCAGCAAGGTCGGCGCGCTCAAGCGCTCGACCGAGGTGGTGTCGCACCGCGAGGGCAACGACATCTCCACCCCCCGCCACAGCCCCGGGCGCACCAGCTTCGAGCCGGTCATGCTGGAGCGCGGCGTCACCTTCGACCCCGAGTTCGCGGCCTGGGCCAACCTCGTCTACTCGACCGAGGGCGATGGCGCGGTGTCGCTGGCCAACTTCCGCAAGGACATCCGGATCGAGCTCCTGAACCTGCAGGGCGTCGTGGTCCAGGCCTACAACGTCTTCCGCTGCTGGCCGTCCGAGTTCACCGCGCTGCCGGAACTGGACTCCAACGCCAACGCCATCGCGATCCAGTCGATCACGCTCCAGAACGAGGGCTGGGAGGCCGACGAGGCCGTGGTCGAGGTGGCGGAGAGCTGATCCGGTGCGCCCGATCGACCTCATCGCGGGCGTGGGCGGGCGGCGGCGCGCCTGGCTCCGTCCGCTCGACGGCGTGGCCGAGCGTGCGGGCGCCCAGGCGGGGCCAGCGCCGGGGCCAGCGCCGGTGCCGGTGCCGGGGCCGGTGGCGGGTGCCGAGGCGCTGCTCGCCCGGCTGCTGGTCGCGGCCGAGGACGCGGTCGGCCCCATGGAGGTCGCCGCGCTGGCGCTGGCCGATCGCGATCGCCTGCTCGCGGCGGTCTGGGACGAGGCCTATGGTCCGCGGATCGAGGCCGACGGCCGCTGCACCGGGTGCGGCGGCGGCTATGCGCTCGCCTTCACGCTCGACGATCTCGCCGCGGCCGCCCTGGGCGGGGGGCCGCTGCCCGACGGCCCCGACGCCGCGGGCCGCTTCCGCCTCGACGACGTGGTCTTCCGCCTGCCGACCGCCCGCGATGCCGCGGCCGCCGGGCGTGCCCCCGATCCCGGTGCCGCCATGCTCGCCGCCTGCGTGATCGAGGGCGCGGTTGCCGGTCGCGAGGCGGCCGTCGAGGCGGCGATCGCCGCGGCCGGCCCCGTGCTGGACGTCGATCTCGCCGCGACCTGCCCGGATTGCGGGGCGGCCCAGGCGCCGCGCTTCCGCCTCGACGCCTTCCTCGCCGCCAGCCTCGCCGCCGAGGGCCCGCTCCGCCAGCGCGAGATCCACTGTCTCGCCACCGCCTATCGCTGGAGCCACGAGGCCATCCTCGCGCTCCCGCGGGGCGAGCGGCAGGGCTATGTCCGCCTGATCCTCGAGGCCTGGGGCCATGCCGCCGGTACCGGCCGGCCG
>JBCBPG010000008.1:0-18626 GCA_039820865.1 Pseudomonadota bacterium | reverse complement strand
CGGTTGTTGCCGTCACCCTCGGGCTTGGCCGGGCGCTTGAGCGGCGCAATGCTGTCGCCCACCATCATCTCGGCGATCCTGCCGGCCGGCGTCCCGGCCGGGTCGCACTGGCCGACCAGCCGCCCGCGGCGCAGCACCGTGGCACGCTGGCAGAGCCGGGCGACCTCGCCGAGCCGGTGGGTGATGTAGAGGAGCGCGCAGCCCTGCTCGCTCAGCGCCTCGAGCGCGGTGAACAGCACCTCCGCCTCCTGCGGCGTCAGCACCGAGGTCGGCTCGTCCAGGATCAGGAGCCGCGGGTTCTGCAGCAGGCAGCGCACGATCTCGACGCGCTGGCGCTCGCCGGCCGAGAGGCGGTGCACCGGCTTCTCCGGGTCCAGCGGCAGGCCGAGCGCGCGCGAGACGTCCTCGATCTTCTCGGCCAGCCCGCCGAGGCGCATCTTCGGCAGCGCGATCGCGACGTTCTCGGTCACGCTCAGCGCCTCGAAGAGCGAGAAGTGCTGGAACACCATGCCGATGCCCTCGGCGCGCGCCTCGGCGGGGCTCGCGAGGCGGACGGGCGCGCCCTGCCAGACGACCTCGCCCGCATCGGGCGCCAGCAGGCCGTAGAGGATCTTGACCAGCGTCGACTTGCCGGCGCCGTTCTCGCCCACCAGCGCATGCCGCTCGCCGGGGGCGAGGCGGAGCGAGACGTCGTCGAGCGCGGTGAAGTCGCCGAAGCGCTTGGTCAGGCCGCGCGCGTCGAGCAGGACCTCGCTCTCCGGCAGGCCGCCCGTCATCCGCGCCCCCCGATCGGGTCGACGTATTGCAGCGCCATGTCCCAGGGGAAGAAGATCCAGGTGTCCTGGCTGACCTCGGTGATGAAGGTGTCGACGTCCGGCGCGCCCTGCGGCTTGGCATAGACCGTCGCGAAATGCGCCTTCGGCAGCATCTCGCGGATCAGGCGCAGCGTCCGGCCCGTATCGGCCAGGTCGTCGACCACCAGGATGCCGGTGCCGTCGCCGGCGATCGTGTCGTCGGGGCGCTTCAGCACCTCGGCCGCGCGCTGGGTCTGGTGGTCGTAGGACTTGACGCCCACGGTATCGACCACCCGCACGTCCAGCTCGCGCGCCACGATGCAGGCCGGTACCATGCCCCCGCGGGTGATGGCGACGACCGCCTTCCACGCGCCCTCGAGCCCCGGGCCGCGCCCGCCCAGCCGCCAGGCCAGCGCCCGGCTGTCGCGGTGCATCTGCTCCCACGAGACGTGGAACCCCCTCTCGTGCGGCAGCCGTTCGTCGATCGAGCGCATGTCCTCAGCCGTCTCCCGCCTGGCGCGCCGGCCCTGTCCGGCCGGGCGGCGCCGCTCCAATACCGCCGGCAGGTCGCCCAAGGCGATACCGGTGCGATGCCAGTTCCGTGCCATCGCGGGGCCCGCGCGCGCCGGTCTGCGCCATGCCGTCCGTCCGCTTAGCCCAACTGCCGGGCCGCCTCAAACCCGCGGTCACGGGAGCGCTACGGATGGCGCAGGGGCGCTGTCCCGCGACGGGACAGAAGGGCCGGCCCTCAGCCGGCCAGCGCCTCGGCGGGCGTGCCGGCGACGACCGCGGCCAGCGCCCCGGCCAGCGCGGCGATCTCCTCGCCCGCGCGGCCGGGACGCGCCAGTTCACCGGGGCCGCGCCCGCGCATGAAGGCCTCGGCATAGGCCGAGCGCTGGCCCATGCGCACCGGCAGGATCGGCGCGCCGAGGGTCGCGGCCTCGGCCATCGCCGCCTCGGCCACGCGACCGCGGGGCGGGACGCGGTTGAAGACGACGGCATGGGCAAGGCCGGTGTCGGCGAGGTGCCTGAGCGTCGCGCCCGTCGCCCAGACATCGGCCATCGAGGGCTGGCAGGGCACCAGCGCCAGGTCGGCCGCGCGCATCGCGCTGCGCCCGATGCTGTCGGCCGAGCCCGGCGCGTCGACGAAGGTCCAGTCGGCCCCGCCGCGTGCCGCGACGATGTCCGAACGCGCGCGCCACTCCGCGCTCTCGATCGCCTCGACCGGCGCGAGGCCGCTGCCGGCGCGCGCCGCCGCCCAGTCGGTCGTCGAGCGCTGGGGGTCGAGGTCGATCAGCCGCACGGTCGCCCCCGTCCCCGCAAGATGGGCCGCCAGCGCCGTAAGCAGCGTCGTCTTGCCCGCCCCGCCCTTCTGCTGGGTCAGCAGGATCACGTGGCCCATGAGTCGTCCTCCCCGAGCAGCTTTCGACCTCGGAACGCTACAGGAGGGGGTCGGGCAGGGGAAGGCCCCCAGATGCTGTATCGCCCCGCATCCGCTCACCTGCGCCGCCGCACGGCGGTCCACGCAAACCGACCACCCCTGTGTCGTGGCGACACAGGGGTGGGGCGTGCGCGGTGCCACATTGCCGTGAGACCCAGCGCAAGGAGGCCCGCCATGGCCCAGGAGACCCTGCCCGCAACCGCCCCCGCCGCCTGGCTCATCGCCTCGCTCGTGGTGGGCTCGGCGCTCGCCTATACCGGTTCGATGGTGGCGATGAAGCTGTGGACGAAATCGCCCGAGCCCTGGATGGCGCTCATCATCGTGATGACGCTCGCGCTGGCGGTGACGCTGGAGGTGGCGATCCTGCGGACCGAGCGTCTCGGCATGATCTACGTCTCGATCCTGGCGGTCGAGGTGGTGCTGATCGCGCTGGCCACCACGCTCTTCCTGGGCGAGAGCTTCTCGATGCGCGAGATGCTCGGCTGCTGCCTCGTCGTCGCGGGCACCGCGCTGGCCTGGAGCTGACCGGGGCGTTCGGGCAGGGCCTCGCCCCCGCCCGCGTCATGGTAGCACCGGAAGCGTGACTTTTCGCCGAACGCTGCTCCCGGGCGCGCCGCAACGACCCGATCGGCGTTAGGGCCCGATTGGGCGAATCGGGCGTAACCTGTCGCGGGAGGGGGCGAGGACCGGGCCTCGCCCGTGGGCTAGTCGGCCGGTGTCTCCGCGCGCTCCCAGCCGGCCAGGCGACGGCCGAGGCGGCCGATCCCCCGGGTCAGGGTGTAGAAGAGGGGCGTGAAGAGGAGGCCGAAGACCAGCACGCCCAGCATGCCGAAGAACACCGCCGTGCCGAGCGAGATCCGCATCTCGGCCCCCGCGCCCGTCGCCAGCACCAGCGGCAGCACGCCCAGGATGAAGGAGAGCGAGGTCATCAGGATCGGGCGCAGGCGTAGCCGCGCCGCCTCGATGGCGGCATCGTAGGTGCTCTTGCCCTCGTCCTCGCTCTGCCGCGCGACCTCGACGATCAGGATGGCGTTCTTGGCCGCCAGCCCCACCAGCACGACCAGCCCCACCTGGGTGAGGATGTCGTTCGCCAGCCCCATGAACCGCACACCCAGCATCGCCGAGAAGATGCACATCGGCACGATCAGGATGATCGCGAGCGGCAGCAGCCAGCTCTCGTACTGCGCTGCCAGCACCAGGAACACGCCCAGCACCGCGAGGCCGAAGATGAAGGTGGTGCCGCCCTGGGCCAGCTTCTCCTGCAGCGCCAGCTCGGTCCAGGCGTAGGAGAAGCCCGAGGGGAGCGTCGCCTCGGCAGTAGCCTCGAGCCGGGCAATCGCCTCGCCGGTCGCGACCCCGGGCATCTGGCCGCCCTGCACCGCCGCCGCCTCGTAGAGGTTGAAGCGGGCAACGCGCTGGGGACCCGACTGCTCCTCGATCGTGGCGACCGAGCCGATGGGCGTCATCTCGCCCCCGGCCGAGCGGGTGCGCAGCCGCGCGATGTCGCCCGGGTCGTCGCGGTAGGGGCCGTCGGCCTGGATCGTCACCCGGTAGGTCTGGCCGATGAAGTTGAAGTCGTTCACGTAGGCCGAGCCGAGATAGGCCTCCAGCGTCTGGTTCACCTGCGCCGCGGTGACCCCGATCATCTCGGAGCGCACGCGGTCGATATCGGCGAAGAGGCGGGGCGTGCGGGTGTTGAACTGGGTGAAGGCGCCGGTGATGCCGTCGGTGCCGTTGGCCGCGCCGACCATGCCGTTGGTCGCGTCCTGCAGCGCCTCGAGCCCGCGGCCGCGGCGGTCCTGGACATACATCTTCCAGCCGCCCGTGGTGCCGATGCCGCGCACCGGGGGCGGCGGGATCAGGAAGATCAGCGCCTCGGGGATCTGCTGGAAGAGCGCCCCCTGCAGCTCGCCCAGGACGCGGCCCACGGAGTAGCCGTTCTCGGCGCGCCAGACGAAGTCCTTCATCGGCACGAAGATCGCGGCCGAATCCGACGCGTTGGTGAAGGTCGCGCCGTTCAGTCCCACGATCGGCACGGTATGCGCGACGGCGGGGTGGTCCAGCATGATCTCGGACGCCTTGCGCGCCACCGCGTCGGTCCGGCTGAGCGAGGAGCCCGGCGGCAGCTGCACCACGGTGATCAGATACCCCTGGTCCTGGTCGGGGATGAAGCCCGTGGGGGTGGTGTTGAAGACCTGCACCGTGCCCGCGATCAGGCCCGCATAGGCGATCATGGCGATGATGCCGATCCGCAGGATGCCCTTGACCATGACGGCATAGCCGGCCTCGAGCCGGTCGAAGACCGCGTTGAAGCCCCGGCTGAAGAGCCGGCCCGGCGCGCTCAGCACCGCGGCGACGCCGGTGGGCGGCGTGGTGCGGGGCGCGCGCATCAGCAGCGCCGCCAGCGCCGGCGAGAGCGTGAGCGAGACCAGCGTCGAGATCGAGGTCGAGGCCGCGATGGTCAGCGCGAACTGCTCGAAGAACTGGCCCGAGATGCCGGCGATGGCGGCGACCGGCAGGAAGACGGCCAGCATCACCAGCGAGGTCGCGATCAGCGCCGAGGCGACCTCGGTCATCGTGCGCCGGACCGCGTCGCGCGGCGCCATGCCGTCGCGCAGGTGCCGGTCGGTGTTCTCGACCACGACGATGGCGTCGTCGACCACCACGCCGATCGCCAGCACCAGCCCGAAGAGCGAGAGCTGGTTCAGCGAGAAGCCGAACAGCGCCATCGCACCGAAGGTGCCGACCAGCGAGACCGGGATCGCGATCACCGGGATCATCGCCGTGCGCCAGGACTGCAGGAACAGCAGGATCACCGCGGCCACCAGGATCGCGGCCACGATCAGCGTCTCGTAGACCTCGTCGATCGAGGCTTCGATGAACTCGGTCGGGTTGTAGACGATGGTGTATTCGACTCCCTCGGGGAACTCGGCCGCGAGCAGGTCCATCGTCGCGATCACCTCCGCCGCGGTCTCCAGCGCGTTCGAGCCCGGGCGCTGGAAGATGCCGATGGGCAGCGCGGTGTTGCGGTCGAGATAGCCGTTGATCGCGTAGTTCTCGGCCCCCAGCTCGACGCGGCCGAGATCGCCGACGCGGATGGTCCCGCCACGCTCGTCGGTGGCGACGACGACGCTGGCGAAGGCCTCGGGCGCGACCAGCCGGCCGGCGGTGACGACCTGCAGCTCGTAGGCGGTCTGCGACGGCACCGGCAGGCGGTTGATGACGCCCGAGGCGACCTCGGCATTGTTCGCCTCGAGCGCGTCGATCACCTCGCCCACGGTCAGGCCGCGCGCGGCCACCAGCTCGGGATCGAGCCAGACGCGCATCGAGTAGTCGCGCTCGGCGAACACCGTGGCGCGGCCGACGCCGTCGATGCGGCGCAGCTCGTCGATCACCTGGCTGTTGGCGTAGTTCGAGAGGTAGAGCTCGTCCCGCGTGCCGTCGGGCGACAGCATGTGGATGACCATCATCATGTCGGGCGACGACTTCTCGGTCGTCACACCCTGGCGGCGGACCTGTTCGGGCAGGCGCGGATCGGCGATGGCGACGCGGTTCTGCACCAGCACCTGCGCCTGGTCGACATCGGTGCCGAGCTGGAAGGTGACCGACAGCGTGTAGCCGCCGTCGCCGGTCGACTGCGAGGTCATGTAGAGCATGCCCTCGACGCCGTTGACCTCCTCCTCGATCACCGCGCCGACGGTATCGGCCACCACCTCGGCCGAGGCGCCGGGGAAGGTCGCGCGCACCTCGACCGCGGGGGGGGCGATCTCGGGATACTGCGCGACGGGCAGCGAGACGAAGGAGAGCCCGCCCATCAGCACCAGCAGGATCGACAGGACCGTCGCGAAGATCGGGCGGTCGATGAAGAAGTGCGAGAAGCCGCCCATGGGTCAGTTCCCCGCCTGCGCTGCGCTGTCGGGGAAGACGAGCTCGGTCTCCTGGGGGGTGACGGTACTGCCGGGCTGTGCGCGCATGGCGCCCGCCACGATGACCCTGGCGTCGGGCTCCAGCCCCTTGGCGATGGCGCGCAGGCCGCGGTGCAGCGGGCCGATCTCGACCGGCACCGGCACCACGACGTTATCGTCGTCCACCGTCAGGACGATCTTGATCGCCTGGTCCGAGAGGATCGCGTCGTCGGGTACCAGCAGCGCCTGGTAGGGGTCGGTCGCGGCCACGCGCAGGCGCCCGAAGAGGCCGGGGGTGAGGATGCCCTCGGGCTCGTCGACGATGGCGCGGACCTCGATGGTGCCGGAGCTCGCGCCGAGGCGGTTGTCGACGAAGTCGATATAGCCCCCGTGCACGAAATCGTCCTCGTCGAGCAGGCGGATCGCGACCTCGAGCCGATCCTCCTCGCTCGGCCGCCCCGCCATGCCGAGCCGGCGGGAGTAGCGCAGGAAGTCGGCCTCGGAGCCGGTGAAGACGAAGTGGATGGGCGCGACCCGCACGAGGGTGCCGAGCAGCGTCGTGCCGCTGGTGCCGCCGACGATCAGGTTGCCCACATCGACCTCGGCCGCGGACATCCGGCCCGGGAAGGGTGCGCGGATCGTCGTGAACTCGAGGTCGAGCTGGGCCTGGATGCGGGCGGCCTCGGCCTCCTTCACGTTGGCCTCGTCCTGGAGCAGCGTGGCGCGGGTGCGGTCGACCTCCTGCACGGTGCCGACATTGCGCTCGGCCAGCTGCAGGGCGCGCTGCAGCTCGATCTCGGCCAGCGTGCGCCCCGCCTCGGCCGAGGCGACGGCGGCGTCGGCACGGTCCAGCGCGGCCGCGAAGGGCCGCTGGTCGATCACGAACAGCACCTGGTCGCGCTCGACCAGCGCACCGTCGGCAAAGCGCTGCTCGGCCAGGTAGCCCGAGACGCGGGCGCGCAGCTCGACCTCCTCGGCCGCGACGAAGCGGCCGGTGAAGACGTCGTAGTCGATCACCTCGTCCGTGAGCGGCAGCGCCACCTGGACGGGCGGGTTCGGCGGCATCTGCGCAGCGGCCGGCCCGACAAGGCCCGCGGCGAGCGCCACGGCGAGCGCCACGGCGAGCAGCATGGCGGGCAGCGTGGCGGGCAGCGTGGCGAGGCGGCCCGCCCACCGGGCCCGCGGTGTCGGGGAGGAAAGGGTCTTGGTCATCGGGAAACCTCGTGCGCTGTCGGCCGGCAGCTCTGCCGCGAGCGCGGGCCAACCGGGTTTAGCACGCTGGCGCAACTCCTTCAGTGTCGATAGGAAAACGAAACGCCACGTCAGCGCGTCCCGCGGCGGCCTCTTGCCGGGAACCGCAAGGCGCGCGCGTCGCCGAGGGGGCCGGAAGGCGCCCGTGCTCCGGCAGCGGCGTTCAGAAGTTGCGCTTCCAGTTCAGACCGACCGAGCTCTCGCCCTCGCCGCCGACCTCGCCGTCGACGGTGATCTCCTCGAACACGTCGATCTCGACCGTCACCTTGGTCGAGCCGCCGTCGATCGGCTGCTCGGCCCCGACAAAGACGCCCTCGGCCACGTTGCGGCCGACCACGACGTTGGTCGAGCCGCTGTCGTCCGTCTCGACGCGCAGCACGTCGAGCCCGGTGCCCGCGCGGATGCGGTCCGCCGCCCCGCCGCTGCCGTCCAGCAGCGTGGCGACAGCCGAGGCGAGCTGCAGCGCCTCGATGCCCGAGAGCGACTGCGAACTGCGCCCGAACAGCACCCGCGGCAGCACCTCGTCCTCGGGCAGCGCCGGCTCGCTCTCGAAGATGATCTCGGGATCCGAGGCGTTGCCCTGCACCTTGATGAAGCCCACGATCCCGTCGTTCTCGTGGCTGAGCGAGATGTCGAGGCGCGGGTCGATCTCGCGCCCGCCCGAGAAGACGATCTCGCTGTCGTTGAGGTCGAAGAACTTGCCGAGGACGTCGAGCGTGCCCCGCCGGCTCTCGATCGCGCCGGCGACGCGGGGGCTGGCGGCATTGCCGGTGACGTCGAGGCTGATCTGCCATTCGCTCTGCAGCCCGCGGCCGCGGACATAGAGGTCCTGCGGGCCGCGGATGCGGATGTCGAGCGGGATGTCGGCGCCGGCCGGTTCGCCCTCGTCCTCGACCGGCTCGCCCTTGATGCGGATCTCGCCGATATCGGCGACCGAGGGGGGCGTGGCGTTGACCAGCCGCACCTCGGCGCGGTCGATCACGATCTCGCCGGCGATGGCGGGCGCGGCCACGGGGCCCCTGGCGGTGATGTCGGCGCTGATCTGGGCGGTGACGTCGTCGCGGCGGACAAGCACCGCGCGGTCGATGTCGACGGTGGTGTCGAGCTGCTGGTCGTCGAGCTTGACGTCGATCTCGACCGTCCCGCTGGCACCGTCGCGCCCGGTGAGCACCAGCTCGACATTGTCGGTGCCGTCCAGCCGGCTCTCCACCGTGAGGCCCGTCAGGATCGTGCCGGTATCGAGGTTCTGGTACTGGCCGTCCGTCATGCCCAGCGTGCCGCCGATCTGAGGGTCGGCCGGCGTCCCCGCGATGCGGAGCGCGATGTCGAGATCGCCGTCCAGCGCATGGCCCGGCGCCGGGACCAGCACCCAGAGATCGCCGAGCCGGCCCCGCCAGTCGACCGTCGCCTCCAGCGGGCCGTTCTCGACCAGCGCGGGCGTGCCGCCGCGGGCGGCGAGCGGGATGGCGGCGGTGATGCGCACCGGATCGCCGAAGGGACCCGAAATCGCGGCATCGGCATCCATCCGCCGCCCGTTCCAGTCGGCGTCGAGATCCAGGCCCAGCGCGCCGACGTCGGCGACTGCCGCGCCGAACTCCAGCTCGGCAAGCCGGCCGGCCACGGTGGCGCGGGTACGGCCGGGGCGGGTGTCGAAGGCGGCGTCCAGATCGACGGTGCCGCGGTCGATGGGCAGGTCCTCGACCAGGGTCTTGAGCTGGCCGAGATCGGTGAAATCGACCGTCACCTCGCCCGAGAAGCCCGCGCCATGCAGCGCCACGTCGCCGCCGACCCGCCCGCCGGGCAGGCTGAGGCCGAGGTCCTGGACCCGCGTGGTGTCGCCCGACTGGCGCAGCCGCAGCGGCTGGTCGAGCGCGACCTCCCCCTCGCCGAGCGTGGCGGCCAGCTCCGACACCGTGGCATTCAGCGGCCCGTCCACATCGGCCGTGGCGCGCAGCCGCGCCGTCAGCGGCTTGCGCATCGCCTCGCCCGCGGCATCGAAGGCCAGCGCCAGGCGCGAGAGCGGGCCCTGCGCGGTGAAACGCGGCCCTTCCAGCACGACATCCGCCGCCTCGACCCGGCCGACCGTCAGCGCGACGTCGAGGTTGGGCCGGCCCAGCGCATCGGCCGCGCGGGCGGTCAGCGCGATGGCCTCGACCGTGGCGCCCTCGGCCGCGACGCTGGGCACGTCGAGGCGCGCCTCGGCATCGGTGCGCTCGCCGCGGTCGGTCAGGCGGGCGTCAAGGCGGGCGGTGCCGATCTCGGCGCCCCCGGCCGCCAGCCCCTCGGTGCGCACGGCCACCGTGCCGGCGGGGTCGGTCAGGCCCGTCATGTCGGCGTCCAGCGTGATGCGCCGGGCGCTGGCCGCGCCGCCCAGCCGCTCGATCACCGCGTCGACCGTGCCGCTGCCGGTGCCGGTCAGGTCCTCGAGGTCGAAATCGACGGTGGCGGCGGCGACGGTGGCGTCCGGGCCGCTCACGCCCTCGGCGACGACGCGCCCCTCGGCGGCGGGGCTGGCCAGCAGCGCGGCCAGCCGGGTGTCGGCGGTCACGCGGGTGACGCGGTAGCCGGCGGCGCCGATCCCGTCGATGACGGCGCCGACCGTGCCGCGCCCCTCGCCACCCAGATCCTCCATGTCGAACTCGACGGCGGCGCGGTCGACGGTGGCGTCGGGGCCGTCCACGCCCTCGGCCGTCACGCGCCCCTCGGCGCCGGGGCTGGTGGTCAGCGCGGCAAGCGTCGTCTCGGCCGTCACCTCGCGCACGGTATAGCCGGCGGCGCCGATGCCCCGCACCAGCGCCTCGACCGTGCCGCGCCCCTCGCCCGTCAGATCCTCGAGGGCGAAGGTGACGGTGGCGTCGTCGAGGCTCGCTTCGGGGCCCGCGACCGTCTCGGCGGTGATCTGCCCCTCGGCCGCCGCGGCGCCGGTGAGGTCGGCCAGCCGCGTCTCGCCGCTCACGCGCGCGACGGTGTAGCCGGCGGCCGCGATTTCCTCGATGGCGAGGCGCGCCTCGCCGCCGGGCGCGGTGTCGAGCTCGGTAAAGGTCCCGTCGAGGCGCAGCTCGCGCACCGTCGCGCCCCCCTCCACGGCGGGCGAGGCGAGGCGGCGGGCGACGATGTCCACCGTCGCGCTGGGCGCGCGGTCCAGGCTGGCGAGGTCGATCTCGCCCTCCAGGCTGTCGATGGTGGCGAGGTCAGGCGCCTCGATCCCGTCGAGCACCACGTCGAGGTCCACGCTGCCGCGGCGGAGCAGGCTGGTGAGGCCCGCGACGATGCGCCCGCGCTCGAGACTGCCCTGCGGGTGGCGCGCGGCGGTCACGTCCAGCTCGACATCGCCGCCGAGATTGCCGGTCAGGTCGGTCAGCCGGCCGGTCAGCGCGATCGCCTCGACCTCGGCCTCGAAACCCGCGAGGTCGGTCAGGTCGAGGTCGAGATCCGCGACCTGCTGGGTCTGGGTGGTGCCAAAGGCCTGCTCCACCGTCTCGGTCGAGAGATCGACGGTGCCGGCGGCACGGCCGGCGAGGTCGATGCCGGTCGCCGCCTCCGCCTTCTCCAGCGAGGGCACGTCGAGCGTCACCTGCCCGGTCGCCAGCGTGGTGGAGAGGTCGAGGTCGATCGCCCCCGCGACGGTCGCGTCCAGCGCGGCCACCCGCAGCGCCGTCAGACCCAGCGTGTTGCCGTTCAGCGTGAAGTCGGTCGAGACCTCGGCGGGCCCATAGCGCGAGCCGTCGGCCGTGAGCGCGATGCGCCCCGCCGGCACCGCGCCGAAGGTCGCGTCATGGGTGAGGCGGACGGCGCCATAGCTCTCGCCCTCCAGCGCCAGGTCCGAGAGCGCGATGCTGCCGTCCAGCCGCGGCTCGGCATCCGGCCCGTCCAGCGTGCCCTGCATGGCAAAGGCGCCCTCGGCCGCGGTGTCATAGGCGGCGGCGAGGGGGGCAAGGTCGCGCGCCGTCGCCTCGTAGCGGAAGTCGAGCACGCCCTCGTTGGTGTCGGCCACGCCGCCGGCCTGCACGATCAGCGGCTGGGTCGTGAGCCGCGCGAGGTCGAGGCGAAGGACGCCCTCCTCGAAGGTGCCGGCGCCGCGGATCTGGGCCGCGCCCAGCAGGTCGGGGCCGAGACGGTCGAGGCGCAGGCCCTCGATGTCGCCCTCCATCCGGAAGGCGGTGACCGGGCCGTCGATGGCCAGCGTGGCCTCGACATCGCCGTCCCCGACGTCGAGAGAGGGGCTGGCGAGGCCCGCGATCTGCAGCCGCCCGCTGGCGTCGAGGTCCTCGGCCGTGCCGTCGACGCGGCCGGTGAAGGCGACCGTCTCGAAGGCGAGACCGTCGCCCTCCTCCAGGACGCCCGGGTCGGCGGCGAGGTCCACGTCAAGGTCGATCGGGCCGTCGGGATCGACGAAGCCGGCGGCGGTCGCGCGCAGGACGGGCGAGGCGATGGCGCCGCGCTCCACGCGGATCACGCCGTCATCGCCCTGCACCACGGCGAGATCGAGGGTGGCGCGGGGCGCGATCAGCCGGGCAACGCCGGGATCGAGCGCCTCGCCCGGATCGACGGCCAGCGCGGCGGTGATGTTCAGCGGATCGCCGAGACCGATGCGCGCATCGCCCGCGACCTCGATCACGTCGTCGGACGACAGGGCGAGGTCCACGGCCCAGTCGGTCAGCGGACCGGCAGCGGTCAGCGAGACGCGGCTGGCGCTGGTCGGCGGCAGGCCGGCAAGCTCGGCGACCAGACCGCCCGCGGCCTCCTCGGCCGTCAGCGTCAGGTCCAGCGTGCCGGCGTCGAAATCGTGGGCGTAATCGACCAGGATGTCGCTGGCGATATCGTCGGTGCGGGTGACCTCGAGGCGCAGCGCCTGGATGTCGCCCTCGTCGCGCAGGTTGCCGACGGCGTCGAAGCTGAAGCCCTGCTCGGCGATCGCGCCAGGGGCGACGGTGATGCGGGTCAGGCGCATCTGCTCGACGACGGTGGTCAGCGGCGCGCGCGGCCATTCGAAGAGGCTGGCGTCGTCGTCCTCGTCCTCCTCCTCGGGCTCGGCCTCCTTGACCGCGACGCTGGCGCCGGGGGCGCGGATATACTCGACATCCTCGGCCGCGATCTCCTGGATCGAGATCGTGCCGCCCAACAGCGATGACGGGCTCCAGTTCAGGATCACGCGCCCGATCTTCAGCCACTGCCCGTCCGCATCGGCGATGGCGAGGCCGACCAGCGCGGTCGAGCCGTCGTCGGATTCCTCGACATTCTCGGCCGTCACCTCGAACTCGCCCGGCACGCTGATGGTGTCGAGCAGGAGCTGCACGAGGTTGTTCTTGAGGCCGAGGAAGGAGAGCTGCGCCGAGGCGGGGGGCGCGACGAGGAGCGCGCCGAGACCGGCGGCAAGGACGAGGCGGTGCGGTTTCCGGGGCAGACGGATCATGGGCACCTCAGAAGGCCTGGCCGATGGAGATGTAGAACTGGAACGAATCGTCCGCGTCGCGCGGGTTGAGCGGCACCGCCACGTCGAGGCGGATCGGCCCCACGGGCGAATAGTAGCGGAAGCCCCCGCCCGCCGCATACTGGAAGCCGGCATCGAAGTCGGGAAAGATCTCATCGGAGACCGAGCCGCCCTCGACGAAGCCGACGCCGCCGAGATCGCCGAAGATCGGGAAGCGCAGCTCCAGCCCCCCCTCGACGACCGAGCGGCCGCCGATCGGGTCGCCGTCCTCGTCGAGCGGGCCGACGAAGTCCTCGGCAAAGCCGCGCACCGAGCCCGAGCCACCGGAATAGAGCCTGCGCGTCGCCGGGATGTCGTCCAGGCTGTCCGACGGGATCGCGCCCAGCCGCCCGCGCGCCGCCACCACCCAGCGCGACCGGCTGTCGATCGGGCGGTAGATGCTGGCGCGCGCGTCGATCGAGGTGAAGAGCGTCGCCTCGTCGTCGAAGATCCCGGCGAAGGGGATCAGGTCGAGGCGCGCACGCTCGCCATCGGTGGGGTTCAGCAGGTCGCCGGTGCTGTCATAGGCGGCGAAGACCGGCAGACCCGCGAGATAGGCGGTCTCCTCCTCGCCCTCGTCCTCGATCAGGCTGACCTCGAGCAGGCCGCCCGCGCCCACCTGCCAGCGGTCGGTCAGCGTGCGGACGATGCCGGCGGTCAGCGTGCCGCCGAGCTCATCGAACGCGTCCTCGTTGACGCGGCGCAGCTCCAGCACCGTCACGAACTCCTGCTTGGGGCGCAGGAACTGCGGGCGGCGGTACTCGGTGGTCAGAACCTGCTCGTCGAGGCTGGCATCGAGTGTCAGCTTCAACTTCTCGTTCGAGCCGAAGAGATTGCGGTGCTCGTAGCCGAGGCGCACGGCCGGCCCCTCGTCGGTCCCGAAACGCACGCCCGCGCTGACCGTCTGGAACGGCGCCTCCTCGAGGATCACCTCGACGGGCGCGGCGCCGGCCTCGGCGGGCGCCTCCTCGGGCAGGCTCACGATGCCGGAGCGGAAGAGGCCGGTGGCGAGCAGTTCGCGCTGGTACTCCGACAGCTGGGCCGGGTCGACCGGCTCGCCCTCGGTCCAGGTCAGGTAGGTGAGGAGGTAGTCCTCGTCGACATTCGGCGCGCCGGTGAAGCTCACGGGGCCGTAGGTGTAGCGCTGGCCGGTCTCGATCCGGCTGTCGATCTCGATCTCGTTGGTCTCGAGATCGGCGACGCTCTCGCGGCCCGCGCGCTCGGCATAGAAGAAGCCCTGCTGGCGGATGGCGGTCAGCGCCAGGCCCTCGGCGCCCAGGATCGGCGAGGCCTCGGCCGCCATGCCGAGCGGCGAGCCATAGGCCTCGGCCGGACCGATCGCGGGACCGCTGCCCGCGCCGAACCCGTTCAGCCGGAAGTCGTGGCGGATCAGCGTGAAAGCCGGGCCCGGATCGACGGTCATGCGGGCGGTGATGACCTCCTCCGCCTCCTCGGTCGCGGGCTCGACCACCACCCGCGTCTCGATGGTCGGGCGGAAATAGCCATAGCTCTTCAGGATCTTCTGGGCGGTCGCCACGTCGCCCTGCAGCCGGCGGCGCAGGAACGGGACCGACTGCGCGCCCTCCTCCTCGCGCCGGTAGATCGCCAGCGACGCCTCGAACAGGTCCTGGATCTCCTCGCTCGGCGCCCCCTCGACGGCGGGCACGTAGGCGATCGAGGTCTCGGGCTCCTGGAACTCGACAGGCTCCTCGAAGTCGTCGCTGCCCCCGCAGGCGGCCAGCAGGCACGCCAGCGACAGCGCGAGCCAGGGGCGCCAAGGGGGGCGCCCGCAGGGGCGGGCGGCGGGGGACCGGGGCGTCGGGCAGATCATGGGCCGCGGCCTCTCCGTCTGGCGTATCGCAGGGCAACTATACGCGGCAAACGTGCAGCCTGTCGCGGCGAACGCGCCAGAGGCGAGCCGTGATCGCAACCGCCACCGCCCGTCAGCGTGCCTGACGCGCCACGCCGGCGGCTGCAGGGCGCGTGAAACACACCGCCGGGGCGCTCAGCCGCCCTCGAACCCGGTCAGCACCTCGGCAACGTTCTCGCCGATCTCGGCCACGGCATAGCCGCCCTCCATGATGAAGACCGTGGGCAGTCCGGCGGCGGCCAGGCGCGCGCCGAGGCGCGTGAAATCGGGCGTGTCGAGGGTGAAGAAGCTGATCGGATCGCCCTTGTAGGTGTCGACGCCGAGCGAGACGACCATCGCCGTGCTCCCATGCGCCGCGATCCGCCCCAGCGCGTCCTCCAGCGCGGCCGACCATGCCTCCCAGCCGGTGCCGCGGGGCAGCGGGTAGTTGGCATTGGCCCCAGCGCCCGCGCCTGCGCCCGTCTCCTCGGCCCCGCCCAGAAAGTGCGGAAACGCCTGGTCCGGGTCGCCGTGCAGCGAGGCGAAGAGGACGTCGGCGCGGTCGTAGAAGATCGCCTGCGTCCCGTTGCCGTGGTGGAAGTCGACATCCAGCACCGCGACGCGGTCGTGACCGGCCGACCGCAGCGCCTCGGCCGCGATGGCGGCGTTGTTGAGAAAGCAGTAGCCGCCATACATGTCCTGCGCCGCGTGATGGCCGGGCGGACGGCAGAGCGCGAAGGCCGTGCGCGCGCCCGCCACCACCCGTGCCGTCGCCGTCAGCGCCACGTCGGCCGAGGCGCGCGCCGCCTCCCAGGTGCCGGGGCTGATCGACGTCTCGCCGGCCAGCGCATACCAGCCGAGCCGCCCCTCGATGTCGCCCGGCACCACCGTCCGCGGCATCCGGCGCGAGGGCCAGACCGTCGGCATCGCCTCGCCCCTGAAGCCGCCCGCCACCCAGTCATCCCAGGCGGTCTCGAGAAAGGCCAGGTAGTCGGGCGCATGCACCCGTGCGACCGGCTTGATCCCGTGATCGTCGGGCGCCTCGGGCGCCATGCCACGCGCCGCCAGCGCCGTCAGGATGTGGTCGACCCGCTCGGGACACTCGAAGGGGCGCACCAGTTCGCCGCCATAGAGCTCGGTCTTCGCATCGCGCAGCCGGTGCTTCTCGCTGTGAATGACGATCATGGCGGTTCTCCTCCACTCTCGCGCCGGCGGCGCCAGAGGCTATGCTCCGCCCGAACAGACACCGGAGGCGGGCGATGGACAAGCTGGACGATGGGGCGGCGCCGGGCATGGCGGCGCAGGCCGACAGGCCCGCTGCGGCCGACGCTGCGGCCGACAGGGCGCGCGTGACGGTGGTGCAGATGGCGATGCGCCCGCGCGCCACGGCCGAGGCGTTCTATGCCGACATGGAGACCTATGTCCGCGCCGCGGCGGCCTACGAGAGCGATTTCGTCGTGTTCCCGGAGCTCTTCACCCTGCAGCTCCTGACCGCCGAGCCCGCACGCCTCACGCCCGAGGCGGCGATCGAGCGGCTCTCCGAGCATACCGACGCCTTCGTCGCCCGGCTCAGGACCTGGGCGGTCGAGCACCGGGTCAACATCATCGGCGGCTCGCACCCGACGCGGATCGAGAGCGGGGCGATCCGCAACATCGCCTACACCGCCCTCCGCGACGGCACGGTCCATGCGCAGGAAAAGCTGCACCCCACGCCCGACGAGCGCGGCTGCTGGGGCGTGGCCGGCGGCGACCGGATCGACGCGTTCGAGACCGACTGCGGGCCCGTGGGCGTGATGATCTGCTACGACAGCGAGTTCCCCGAGCTTGCCCGGCGGCTGATCGACCAGGGCGCGCGGATCCTGTTCGTGCCCTACTGCACCGACACCCGCCACGGGCATCTGCGGGTCAAGTACTGCTGCCAGGCGCGGGCGGTCGAGAACCAGGTCTATGTCGTCACCGCGGGCACCGTCGGCACGCTGCCGGGCGTCGAGAACATGGACATCCAGTACGCCCAGTCGGCGATCTATACCCCCTGCGACCTGCCCTTTGCGCGCGACGGCATCGCGGCCGAGACCTCGGAGAATGTCGAGATGGTCGCCGTCGCCGATCTCGACCTCGCGCTCCTCACCTGGGCCCGCGCCGAGGGCGCCGTGCGCAACCTCGCCGACCGCCGCCCCGAGCTCTACCGCGTCGTCTGGCCCGGCGAGGCGTGAGCGCTCACGCGGTGCAGGCCAGCTCGCGCCGCGGCGCCGCCCGGCCCGAGGGCGCCAGCGCCCAGGTGTAGTCCGGCGCGATCGCCGTCATCATCCGCCGCGCCCAGCGGTAGTCGAGATTGCTGACCCCCATGCCGATCGAGGCGATGCGGTGGGCATGGGCCTCGTCCTGGTGCTCGCCCAGGTACTCGCGATGCGGGTCGGGATCGGTGTGGTTGGGGTGGTCCATGCCCAGCATGTGCCCGCCCTCGTGCACGACGCCCAGCTGGCGATCGGCGATCTGGCGGCCCTCGATGGCAAGGTCGACGCAGCGAAAACAGGTCTCGTCCAGCCAGACGACGCCGACCGGGTCGCCGGCCGCGCCGCGGTCATAGTTGCGGTACTGCGTGCGCACCCGCTGGCGCGCCCCGATCGCGGTGTCGACGATCCAGAAGCGCCGGTTCGCCACGTCGCCCGCGGCCCGCTCGCGCACCTCGACCCGAACCTCGGTGACCGGCAGGCGGGGCGCGGTGAGCGAGAAGCGCGACGTCCCGGTCGCACGCACATGCCAGCGCCGGGTCCAGAAGTCCTCGATATAGGTTTTGAAGCGGCGCTTCAGGCTGGCGTAGTCGGGCTCGGCCCGCGCGCCCCGCGCCCCGGGGAAGACCTGGAAGGTGTGGCGGACGTCGAGATAGACGGTCAGCCGCCACCACCAGTCGTTCACCGCCTCCAGCCTGTACCAGACCGTGCGATCCCCGGCCTCGACGAGACGCGACGGATGAGCGGTCTCTCCCTCGTCAAGCAGCATGGCAGCCTCCCGTTCTGGCAAGGCCGCACGGACCGCCCGCGCGACGTCACCCTACGGAAGGAAGGTGGCGCGCGCGCAGGGCGGTGGCTGTGCCGGCCGGCACAGGCGCGTCCACCCACCTGCCACCGGGTTCGGTTTCACGCCCCGATGCGGGGCGGGGCACGGCCCGCTCCGGCCGCCGGGGGGGCCGGCAGCCGGGGACGGTGTTGGCGAGCGTCGGGGAGGCCGGCCGGGTCGAGCGGGCCCGAGGTCACGGCGCATCCCTCGCGGCCGGACTGCCGGGCGGTTGCGGCAGCCGCCCGGCGATCGGGCGGCACCGGGACCTCGGTGCCGTCGTGCCACCGCTGGGGCCCCGCGCCACCGGGTAACCCCCGTTCAACGCCGGACGCGCTAGAACGGGTCGGGCGCCGATGCGCGCTCGACGAGGGAAGGGCGCACGCGCCCGGTCAAGCGGAGCCGGTGATGACGACGCCCCTGCCCTACCTCCCGCTCGCGGGCGAGACGCTGACGCTGGTGCTGGCGACCGCCATGCCCGGCCCCTGGCATGCGGGCGACGGCGCGGTGCTGCTCGACGCCGCGGGCGCCAGGCTCGCCCATGCCCGGGTCCTGTCGACGACGGCGGGCGAGAGCGGGAGCGTGCAGGCCCTCACGCTCCATGTCGAGGACGGCGCCATGCCGGCGGACGACCTGGCCGGGCTGCACCGCGCGCCCAGGCGCTAGCGCGCCACCCTCGTCCCAGGCGCTAGCGCGCCACCCTCGTCCCAGGCGCTAGCGCGCCAGGCCAATCACCGGTGCTAGAGCGGTTTCCGACCTCAACGGAGACGCCAAACCTCGCCCCCTCCCACGTCATCATTGCCGCGATCCCGTTACCTTTCGGCGAACGCTGCTGGACGCGCCGACGCAACGGGATGTTCAT